>CANHWS010000005.1 GCA_947464365.1 Cytophagaceae bacterium
ATTAACCCAAAGTAGGGGTCGAAAAATAAAAAATTAGTCCAGAATATCGCTGATACCGCAAATATTACATCGGATCCTGAGGGGTGCCCTTTCGGCCAAGATTAAGCCAATGTGACCAAACTATGTGTCCCAAAATACGATTTGGCCTAAGTTCGTCTCCGATAACAAATTAAAAAGGCGTTAATTTTGCGCAAAATCTGGCCAAACCTTACACGGTAGGAATTCTACCAAATTTTGTCGATTTTCTGGTCGTTCGGCTCCCAAAATGCTACCTTATTTGGCAATAATGCCTAGGTCTGACTTGGTTATTAGCCAGCAATTTAGACCACTGTGTTGACCATCGTCAGGACCCGATCGATGACAAATTGCTGATCTTGCAGAGAAAGACTTGGCCCTGTGGGTAAGCAAATGGCATGCCTGAACCAATGATCCGAATTGGGCCATTGTTGCAGACCAATCAAACTAACTTGCTGATTAACAACACCTTGCAAATAAGGCTGTTGATGCATGGGTTTCCATACCGATCTGCATTCGATACCATCGGTTGCCAAGGTTGCACAAAGACTGAGGACGACGGAATGGGCAAGCGGAAGCCGAAAAACCGGCAACCACCGATTGCTAACCACGTCGCTCGGTTCTGACTGGCCAACTATGCCATTGGGGGCAAATGCCTCGGCATATCGATCATAAATCTGTTGTCGAATCAAGACCAAGTCTTTAAGACGGGTAAGCTGGCTGGATCCCAAAGCTGCCAAAACATTACTCATGCGATAATTATAGCCGATTTCTTGGTGTTCGTACCACGAGACTGGCTCCTTTGACTGGGTAGCCCACTTGCGTACTTGGCCGACTATCGCTAGGTCATGTGCACCCAATGCCCCCCCACCCGAGGTGCTGATTATTTTGTTGCCATTGAAGGACCAAACGGTAATATCGGCAAAGTGGCCAACAGGATAGTTGTCAGGAGTCGGGCCTGTAATAGAAGAGTTGCCATGACTATAACTGCCGAGAGCCTCGGCAGCATCTTCCAAGATCTTGATTTGGCCATCGTACAGATCCCGTACCAGATCCCGAATGACTTGTGTCGGTGCAGGCATTCCGAACAAATCCACCACGATGATTGCCTTAGGGAGGCGCCCAATCCTTGCCAATTGAGCCAAACAGTCGCTTAGGTCCTGTAGGGAAACATTGCCAGTCTCAGGATCGGCGTCGATCATGATGGGCTGAGCACCAAGATAGAGAATAGGGTTTAGGCTTGCCGCAAAGGTCAGGGTCGGGACTAATACCAGATCTCCCGGCCCGACCCCTAGTGCCTTGAGCCCTAGATGTATGGCGGCAGTGCCCGACGATAGCGCCACTACATGCTGGCCAGTCACTATGCCAAGTTCGGCCTCAAAAGCATCAAGGGCAGGGCCGACAGGCGCCAACCAACCAGAGGCCATCGCTGCCAGGACTGCTACCTGATCGTCCGGGTGTACCTGAGGTGGCGACAAATAGATCATGGGCCGTAGGTGGTCTGCTGGTTTGGTTGTAATGGATGCACGGGTATGGACATTGGTAACTTTGCCCCAAACAATGGTCTAAAGGCTAAGGTCCCGATAGATCTGTACCAGTTTATCTTGCTCTCGTTGCCAATGATACTGGTCCTTAGCGGCAGCACATGCCTCTTTAAGCCTGTTATATACTTCTGGCTCTATTTGTAGGTGCCGGATGGCCTCCGCTATCGCTTTAGGCTCTGGTGTGCAAAGGTAGGCAAAGGGATAAGTAGATAAGATCTCCTGATACTCTGGCAAGGGGCTCAATAGCTGGGGCAAGCCATGCATCATGTAGTCGAAGAACTTGTTGGCGAGGGAGTACTGGTAGTTAAGCCCCTGTCCGTCCAGAAGCAGGAGTCCCAAATAGGCGTTTTGGTAGTACTCCCGAAGCCGATCTGGTTCTACATACCCCTCGAAAAAAACCCGGTTCGACACCTGTAATTGATCGCTCAATCGTCTGAGGTCCTGCTGGTCTGGCCCATCACCACAGATGACAAGGTTGAACTTATGGTTAGGCATGGAGGCGATGACGTGCTCTAGCCCACGGTTGCGGTTGACGGCACCGACATAGAGCAAGTAGGGCACAAAGCGAAGTGGGCGCATGGCATGCTCCTGGTCCGGATGATAAGTGCTGATTGGTTGGAGGCCAGATCGCTCAGGTAGGTTCCGGACCACCTCAAAGGGCACCTTGGTCAGGGCTTGGTACCACCGTGCTACTCCGCCAGAAACTGTGTAGGCCGCATCCACATGGGGTATGAAAAAACGCTCGGCTAAATGCCATAGGCGGTGCACCATGGGACGGGAAACGACCTCCTCTTGCTGAGAAAAGATCTCATGAGCATCCAGGACGATGCGCTGCCGTCGAAACAATGATACCAACCAATGCCCCATCATTGCGCCAGGCAGGGTATCAATATCCGCGGCAGAAACTATATCCGCCTTGGTGGTCAGGACCAAAAACAACAGACGAAGCTGAAACTCGAGGTAAAAGAGGACCCCTTTTTCAAAAATACAGTTAATCCGTCGTTGTCGGTACTGCAAGGCATCTTGCCTAAGTGCCACCGATGCCCTCAATCTTCTGCCAAGCAAGGTCACCTCATAGCCAGCCGAACCTAGGGCGTGGGCAATCTTGGCCATGCGTTGGTCATAGGTCAGGTCGGTGCTGACCAATAGAAGTACGCTGTGCCCAAAAGTGTTGCCCATGTGCCCAGATGTGTCTGTTTTAGGCACTATGGATGGTGATATTGACAATTGAATCGGCATGGTTGATGTCAGCGGCAGGTCTTGGAGCGTATGGGGCAAGCTCAGAACCCAAACGGATAGGCCAAGTGGCCTGCAAGGAACATAATTACGACAAAAATCAGCGAGGTAAGTTTTCGGGCACAAAACGCATTAAAATTGGTGGACGAATGGCGTAATTGTGGCCGAAATAGCAGAAATTGCCTCAAGGGCAACCAAATGTAAACAGCACTATTTGTTAAGGGATGCCTGGCCCTTCTGATAGGCCCTAACTAGGCCCGTCTTCCCCAATACTTCCTATCCATAAAGATCCTCAACACCTATCTTCCGACTTTGAATTGGCATAAATCACTACTCCAAAACAACAGTTCTTGCACACAACCATTAGCCCAGACCCAAAGGTCGGCAGGCTTGCTGGTTGTTATGTGGCGCCCAGCAAGGTCAATGAAAAAGGCCCTGTCTAGGACGATCACAGGCTTGTTGTGGCTGCTAGTCAGCTATTGTGGGTTTGCACAGACGGGTACTATCAGAGGATCTGTGCGGGACGACATAACTGATCGGCCACTGATTGGGGCCACAGTGGTAGTAGACTTTAGTGGGCAAAAGAGCAACACCAACGCCAATGGCGATTTTTTGATCGGCGGTGTACCAGTCGGCAATGTCTCGATCACGATCTATAACCAAAAGTACAAAACTAGGCGCATAGATGGCCTCAGGGTCGTTGCAGGGCGGACTACGGTGGTCAATACCCACCTCAAGGAAGAGTTACTCAAGGTCAACGACTCGGTCAATGCCAAACGCTTTCAGGATACGGAGGTGGCTGTCATTACCGAGATCAAGAACTCCGAGAACTTTGCCACAGGCATCAGTGCCGAAGAGCTGGTCCGGACCCAAGACGTCGATGCAGCCCAAAGCCTCAAACGCGTGGCAGGTGTCCTGATCAGTGATGAACGCTTTGTCGTGATCCGGGGGCTGAACGAGCGCTATAACCAAGTCTTGATCAACGACGTGCCGGCCCCAAGTAGCGAGATTGACTCGCGGGCTTTTAGTTTTGACGTAGTGCCAACACCGCTTATTGACCGGCTAATGGTTTATAAAAGCGGATCTGCGGACCTGCCCGGCGACTTTGCTGGCGGCATCGTCAAGATCTACACCAAGGACATCCCGGACAGCAACCGATGGTACTTCGGCGTAGCTTCCAGCTTTCGGCAACAAACCACACTCAGGACCGCCCAGCGATACCAAGGTGGCGCAACGGACTTCCTTGGTTATGACGACGGTACGCGGAGCTTCGTGAACCAATTGCCAGAACGTCTGCCAGACCTCGCCTTTGTGCCAGGGAAGATCGATCGGACAACAGCAAGAGAACGCAGTCTTAGGGTCAATGGCGTCTGGAATACGGACGAGTGGCGGGCCTTGCCTGACTTTAGGTTCAACTTAGGTTATACTGGCAAGTTCCATGTCGGCAAATCATTAATTGGCCACCTGACCATGCTGGACTACCAGAATACGAACCAAATTCTGGAAACGACCCGAAATCGGTTCACCGGTAATAGCAGCACACCGCGTATCGACACGGTATTTAGACAAACTGACCAAAGCTATGCCTCCGAAATCCGGGTAGGTGGCATCCAGAACTGGACCTTTGCGATCAATAACCGCAACAAGGTAGAGCTCAAAAACCTACTCAACATCATCACAACCGACAACACGACCGTTAGGCGGGAGTATGACTTTGGGGGAGCCAAAAACCCATTGCGCGAGTGGAATGCCTATCAGTTACAGTACGAAAGGCGGTTGGTCTACAGTGGGCAGCTGGCCGGTACGCACTATGTGAGCAGCAATACACAGTTCAAATGGACTGCAGGCTATGGCCTCACAAACCGTAACGAACCAAACACCCGCCGATTCCGGCATTATCGACCACCCTACACCTACAGCGTTCAACGCAGTGATTATCTGGGTGTTTTGGCCCGCACCGATTCGATGCCGAACTACCGAAACGCATCACACTTCTACTCCGACCTCAACGAAAGGGTGATTTCGGCTAGTGCCCATCTGGACCAAGTGCTCAACCCACTGGCAGAGGACAACAAACAAATCAAACTATCGGTTGGTGGCTTTGTGGAGCGCAAGAGTCGAGACTTTAATGCAAGGCTATTTGCTTACGAACCGACCAAGTACCGCAACCGATTTGGCACGAGGCTATATCAAAGGCAGATCGACACCCTGAGTTGGCCTGAGCCCTTCATCGGGGCCCAGATCAATGACACAGTTGGCCTCGTGGTAAACGAAAAAACACAGCCTACCGACAGGTACGAGGCAAGCAATATGCTCTTTGCAGGCTTTGCCTCCATTTTCTACCCGATTACAACAAGCCTATCCATACGTGCTGGCCTTCGGTACGAGGTCAACAACCAATCCGTGACAACTGGGGGTAAAACGATAGATGTTCCGCTGGCCTCTCCGCTGCCGTCGTTCCACCTGACGTATGACTTTAATGATCAGGCCCTATTGCGGCTAGCCTATAATGGCTCGGTAATCAGGCCTGCGCTAGGCGAGTTGGCTCCCTTCACTGGGTATGACTTTCAGTTTGATGCCTACCGGACGGGCAATACGGACCTCAAGACGACTAGTATCCAGAACTTTGATGCCCGTATCGAGCTCTACCCGACACGCTATGACATCATCACCTTTGGTGGATTTTACAAGACGTTTGACAAACCGATCGAGCTGGTGATGGATAGCACCCAATATGTCACCCAGATGCAGTTCATCAACAGTAAAAGTGCCTACCAATGGGGGGTGGAGCTGGAGCTAAGGCGTAGCTTTAAGGACATCTTCAAGGATCCGTTCCTGCGCTGTTTGTCCATCAGTGGCAACCTGACCTTGACGGCCAGCCAAGTGACCGTTACTGATCAGCAAGAAAGCCTAGGGTTGGATAACAAACGACCATTGCTAGGCCAAAGCCCATATAGCGCCAATTTTGGGCTTTATTACATCAACCCCAAGCAGCGGGCGCAAGTCAACCTAATGTACAACGTCTTTGGGCCTAGGGTTTGGGCCGTTGGCAACTCGATCCATCCTACGGTCTATGAGATGTCACGCCACGTCCTGAACTTGAACATGACCAAGGAAATCGGCAAGTATTACGAAGCCCGCCTCACGATCCAGGATTTGCTCAATATGCCTTATCGGCTGGTGCAGGACGACTCGCGCAATGGCAACCCAGACTACAGCAAAAGCATCATTAGCAACTATCGCCGTGGCACATTGGTCACGGTCGGGATCCTGATGCGACTATAGAGCTGATTGAGGTTACCAACTAGGCGAAGTCCCCTTAAAGCGTTGGCCAAGTAAAGCTTTCAGAATCAGAATAAGGGTAAAACCAAATCACATTCTTGCGGCCTAAAATCCGTCAATCATGACGTTGAGGGTGCCGACGGCGGTGATCATGCTCTGGACACCTTGCTCTGTCACCCGCAACTGGTCTGGGCGGAACTGATCTAGCTTGCCCTTTAGTACGACGCCATTGGCAACTGTCTTGTTAAGGTTTTGGTCAATCAGGCGGCGGGCTTCGTCCAGTTGGTCCTTAACACTGACCTTGAAGTAGGGATTCATCATCGAGACAAACTTGCCATGCGCAAGCCAATCAGCCGTTTTTGCCAAGGTGCTTTTGGTGTCAAGGCTGTAGTCTAGGTCATCGATCACGAGCTGGTTGTTGGTAGCGTCAAAGTTGGGTTTGCCGGTCAGGAATATTTTGCCAGATACGGTTCCTGCAAGGTCCACCGCGACGATCAGTTTGTTATCCTGACCATAAATTTCGAGGGCCATGATCGTGACTTTGCGTTTGCCGTCCTCAAACGTTTTGCCCACGGCAAGGCCAGAGGCAATGTCTTTGAGGGTAGCAAAGCTGACAACGTTCATGAGCGAAACCTGAAAACGCTCGTTGATTGAAGGTACCGTCTTGAGAGGAGGCAATTTGGTATTGACATCTGCTGTAGGACGTATGCCAACAGTGCTTTCGGTGATGGCTTTGAGGCCCAAGGACATCCGGAGATTGGTCCCCTTTGTGGCCAAGGGCGTCATGATGATCTCCTCTGGTTTGATCTTGAGCCATGCCTTGTAGTCCTTGTTGATCAGGAAAGGTTCCTGGATCTCGTTCCAGGCCTTTTGGACGTATGGTTTAAGGTTGAGGTTCTGCTTTACCTCGTCATCCAGCAATTTGGCCACTGTCGGAAGCTGGTTGTCCAAGATCTTTTCGACCACCGAAGTGATCGGGATCTCGAAGCCACCTAGTTTGATGACAGGCTTGCTAACCCAACTATAGCCATTGGCAACGGTAGTCGTGCTGACAGCCCATGTGGGCCCGACGGCGACCTTGGTGGCAAAGTTGAGGTCTATGTCAAAGTTAGTGTCCTCGTACTTGCCAAGGACGATGCCAAACTTCTCGACCTTCCAGCCGGCCTTGACATAGATGGAAACAGGGACCCGAAAGCTGATGGCGCCATTGGTGCTAGTGACACCAATATTGGTCCTTTTCCGGACTTGGACGATGAGGTTATCCCCGCCATTGTTCTCTAGCGAATTGTCCTCGTAGATGGTTGTGGCAACCTTAGCATTCAGCTGCCGTTCGATTTCCTGGATCGATAGCTCGATCGGAATATTGAAGACCGAAGGCTCGGTGACTTTGGTCAGCTGCGAGACGTAGGAAGCTGTGGGGGCCGTTGGCTTGACTGTATTACAAGCAGAAAGTGCCAATAGGATGGCCAAAACAACTAGTGTTGTTGATTTTAGGCCTTGTACGATGATCGACATGCAGGGGTAACATCCTCGGTTAGGCCAGCGACGGGGTGCATTGGTCTGCACTGCTGGAAGCTATGAGGCCGCAAAACTAACGCTAAATCCTGAGATCGGGTTCGGGGTCTAGTCCAAAATCTGGCTAGGCCTTCAGGGACTCTGGCTTGAGCGATTGCTGGAGCTTGAGGAGGTTGTTGCTGATATCCGCTTGGTTTTCGGACGTGCGAGAGAGGCGGTCCATCTTCTTGAGGAAGCCGTTATAATAGTAGATGAAGATAAACACAGGCCAGAAAGCCATGCAGATAAATGCAACAATGCCTGGCAAATCCCCGCCACGAAGCAGCGGGATGGTACTGGAAATGATCATCCCCTTGATGATGTACTGCACCTCGGACCCGTAGGAGGCACTGAACTGGAAGAGCTTCAGGATCAGGAAGGCGTATAAAAAGCTAAACAAAATGATGCCGATGAGGCCCCCTTCTGCGTAGAAGGACCCATAGAGGCTAGGCGAAATACCCACAGTACTACCCTCCATATTGTCATTGAGACCTAGCTTATTGATATAGCTACCGAGGGGTTTGCCAGGCCACCAACTCCGGGGGATGGGGCGCAGCAAGATCTCGATATGCTCCATGCCTGTAGCGTAGGGTAGGTAGTTGGGGTAAACCTGCATGATCATCATCATGCCATCCAACATATTTTGGTCCTCACCACTCTGGAGGCGTTCTTGCGCTGCCTCAATGATCTTTTCTGGGTCGCTGGACAAGCTTAGCTTGCCCATCCGGAGCACCCCAACAAAGCTAAAGAACAAGACAACGGCATACCCACCAAGGCCAAAAAGGATGAATTTTTTGGTTGGTTTGTAGGTCTTGGTAAAGATGATCGCAACGCCAACGATCCAGCTCAGGAACCGGAAACGGTTGTTGATGTCATAGGTATAGATACCCGCCAAGACGATAAGGGTGTAGAACAACCACTTCATCATGACGTCTTTGCCCTTGGTCAGGTTTCGGGCTGCCAAGAACATCAACAAGATCATGCCCGAAAGAGCAAACCCGAAATAGTAGGCGTATGAATTGCCATAAGCCAAGGAGGTACCCTCCGATGCGGAGGCCAAAACAGCACCCAGCAGGACAATGGTCAGGACGAATATCAGAATGAAAGACCCCAGAATGATGGTCTGGTTCTTTTGCAAAAAGACCCGTAGCAGGTCATCATTGTCACGTTTGACGGCCCGAGGCTTTGTGGACAAGGATAGCAAGATATAAGACCCACAAAAAACGGCTGTGCCTGTCAGGAGATAGTTGAGGGCCTGGAAGGCAATGTCATCGGTCATCGAGAAGATGTTCCGGGCATAAGCCACATAGACGTACTTGGTCGTGCCGGCCATGATCTTGTCATAGCGGCTGAGACAAGACGAATAGAAAAACAGGAGGATAACCGCAAGATACTCATCATTCTTGCTGAAAAAGTAAATCAGCGAGACCCCTGAAAGGATGTAAAAAATGATCGTAACGGTTGAAGAATCTGCCATAGCAATGCGTAGAGCAATTAAGCAAAAGCGAATAAGGACCTAGGCTGAAAAGCGACCCTCGACGAGCTTTTGCAGGTTTGCTGCATAGACCTGCCACGTAAAGTTAAGCACACTTTGGCGTGCGGCGGCACTCATGGCCCAATAATCTTGGTCCGAGAGCTGGCGTAGATGTGCAATGGCATGTGCCACGGCTTGGCTATCTCGTATTGGTACGATGTAGCCCGATTGCTGATGGGTGATGACGTCTGGCCCCATACTATGGGCGGTTGTGATTACGGGAAGGCCCGCTGCCATGGCCTCGACGATGACTAAACCAAACCCCTCGAAGACGGTAGGGAGGATTAAGGCATCATAGTCCTGATATGCGCGGAACATTTCGTATTGGGACAGGCGTCCATGGTGTTGGTATTCGCCTTCGTACTCCTTGAGGCCCTTGCCACTGCCTTGTAGACCACCAATGATGTGTAGCTCAACCTCTCCTTTTGGGAAAGTGCGCATGGCGTCGAGGGCATAACGCAAACCTTTGCGTTGGGTCAGGTTGCCAGCATAGAGCAGCCGCAAGGGGCGTTTGCTGATCTGTGCGTTTGGTAGCTGGTCTTTGGGTGTGTAGGGGATGTGTTCTAGCTCGAACCCAAGGGGCAAAAGACGGATTTTGGATTGAGGCACACCGTCTTCAAGCAAAGTGCTGACCGTGAACTTGCTGGCAGCCATCACGATGTCGGCATGGTGGGGCTCGTCCTCTAGCCGCTGCTGATAATGGGGCGGGAACACCAAATTGTCGATGCTATCAGCCCAATCGGGGTGGAGTTTAGCCTCCTCGCCAAGGATCCGCTGGGCGGCTTTGACGTGTGCTGTCGCTAGCTCTACGATCGCAAGTTTGTTGCTGCGCTTGGCTGCCAGTAGGCTATCATGAGCGCTACCCTGGAAACCCCAATAAGCTTCGGAAGGTCGGCCATTGAGCAACCCAGCCACATATTGGTCGAATTGGATGTCACGGTCATAGACGGCATCTTGTGTGGTCTGGATCTTTCCGTAACGGCGCCGGAGGTAAATCTCCTTAAGCTCGAACCGCCAGTTAGCATCCACAAACCGACCGCCTAGCCCCTGCAAATACCGCCGGCTAAAGAAGGTATTGTTGGTCCGGGTAAAGTATCGCTGGAGCCACAATGGCGCTACATAGCTGCTAGTGTAGAACTTATCTAGCAGACCTAGGCGCATTAAGCTAGATGCAAGGTGATAACTGTGCTGCTTGCCAGCGTGCGATACGGTTATTTTCAAAACCTAGGAGGTCAAACAGACAGTGCTGATTTGCTGCTTGCTTGCTCTGCAAAATTGCGGACTCTTGGCCACAATGCCAAGCCCTGATTTGCCTAGTCAATATTAGGTCAGAGCGACAGCCAAGCTAGATTTTATATAATTATCTCTGGCAATATTGAGACGCTAATGACCCAACAATCCGGCCGATACAGGTAGGGGCATAGCGGTTCAGAATCAGTAGTTGCAGCCCCTACTGCTGACACAAGCTTGCAAGTATTATGGCCAATTGTACAATTGCGGCATGATTAGTGGACTGTATAACTTGTTGTGCGCAAAGTATTTAGGTGTGTAACTACAATTACCCTCTCCACCCAACCTGTCAACCCCGACGCGCAAAACCTTAAGGTAGTTGCCACAATACTAGGCAGGTAGTACGGTCAGCCATCAGGGCTACAGAATGCCTGCAGCCCTGTTGACCCAGTAACGGCAAGCCTCGCGATAGCAAGTCTTTGTCAAGCGATAGTACAAAATTATATATCCCCCACTCCCCAAGATTATGAAATCAAACTCGATCAAGGCCATCATGTTGGCCGCAGTACTGTTTATGTCGGTCTTTGCTATTGGTATGGCTTCGGCTTCACCACAAGACTGGGCCCCTGAGGCTGTCAAGGCGGCGTTCAGGAAAGACTACCCTAACGTCTCGGACCAAAATGTGGACTGGGACAAAGAGGACGGTATGTACGAAGCCCACTTCAAGGTCCAGAACGAAAAAATGATCGTGACCTACAGCCCTAACGGCGTCCTGCTCGCAACCGAAAGCGAGGTAAGCTTATCAGCAGTGCCAGAAGCAGTGATCAAATCGGTCAAGAACATGCACCCAAACAAAAAACCAACGGTCTATACCAAAGTGGTCCGTGGCAACGGTGCTGTGCTCTATCGCAATCGTACTGGGGGGCATAATATGTTGTTCACTCCAGAAGGTGCAATCACCAAGTAGGTAGTCAAATCAGAGGCCTTAAGGATAGGCGTCTTGCTGATCAAGTAATCAAAACCTTGAACTTTGACGCCGCCCATTACCAAAACAAACGCCTTGGCTGCATCTGGATGCGGCCAAGGCGTTTTTTGTTGATATGATACTGTTTGGCTGCATTGAGGTTGGTATTAACTCGCTCACCGTTGCAACTGAGAGCTATCCGCTCTAAAACCTAGTTAAAGATGTCCCGCACTTTGTCGAAGAACGACTTGTCGGACTTGTCAGGGCGTGGGGTGAAGTTAGGCGAGTCACGCAGCTTTTCCATCAGTTTGCGTTCGTCGGCACTAAGCTCTTTAGGCGTAAAGATGTTGACGTGGATGATCTGGTCGCCCTTTTCGTGACTATTGAGGACAGGCATACCCTTGCCTTTGAGGCGGAGGATCTTGCCAGAAGAGGTACCTGCCTCGATCTTGATCTTGACCTTTCCACTGATGGTCGGGATCTCGGCATAGGTGCCAAGGGCGGCCTCGGGGAAGCTGAGGTGGAGCTCGTACATCAGATGCTGATTTTCGCGGGTGAGCTCGTCATGCGGGAGTTCCTCGATCGCGATCAGGAGATCGCCAGGCTGACCACCGCGGACGGGGACATGGCCCTTGCCACGCATGCTGAGCTGCATACCGTCCTGAACGCCAGCCGGGATATTGGCCGTGATGATGTCGTCCTTCTCGAGACGTCCTTCGCCATGGCAATGCGTACACTTGTTTTTGGGGTCGATGATGCGGCCTTCGCCACTACAGGTAGGGCAAGTGGTAGCGGTCATCATCTGGCCCAGCATGGTATTGACTACCCGCTTGACTTGGCCGCTGCCGTTACAGGTGTTGCAGGTCCGGAGGGAGGTGCCGTTTTTGGAGCCGTTGCCGCCACAATGTTGGCAGCTAACGTAGCGCTTGACCTTGACGGATTTTTCGACGCCGTTAGCAATCTCTTCTAGTGTAAGCTTGAGCTTGATCCGGATGGTACCACCTTGCCGGCCACGTTGGCCACCGCCGCCGCCGCCAAACATATCGCCAAAACCGCCACCGCCAAATACGTCTCCGAAACGGCTAAAGATGTCCTCCATGTTCTCGAAGCCACCGCCACCATAGCCGCCGCCGCCAGCACCACCAACGGCTTGATGACCAAAACGATCATACTTGGCACGTTTGTCTGCATCGCTCAGGACCTCATAGGCCTCGGCTGCCTCCTTGAATTTCTCTTCGGCAGTTGGGTCGTCGGGGTTTTTGTCGGGGTGGAACTTGATAGCCACTTGACGGTAAGCCTTCTTGAGCTCGTCGGCTGTGGCTGTCTTGCTGACGCCTAGTATTTCGTAATAATCGCGCTTGGTGGACATATTGCCTTATGGATAAGCATCAGACTGGTGATCCTGGAGATTGATCGAACCAGCTTTATCAGGATCGGATGAAGTAACTGAAGGGTTTGGTACGGTATGGAGACTTAGCTACCGATCACAACTTTGGCAAAGCGGATGGTTTTGTCGTTGAGCAAGTAACCTTTTTCAACTTCGTCCAGGACGGTACCCTTCTGCTCGGGTGTTGGGGATTGGATCTGGGTAATGGCCTCGTGGAGGTCTGGATTGAAGGCAGTGCCGCCGGCGTTCATGGGTTTTAGGCCCATTTGCTCTAGTGTGACACGGAGCTTGTTATGGACTAAGCTCATACCATCCCGGAGGGCCTCAAGATCTGTGGCAGTGGCCATGGCCTTTTGTGCCCGCTCGAAATCATCAAGGGTCGGGATTAGCTTCAGGATAACGTTTTCGCCTGCGTTCAGGATCAAATCGGCCTTTTCGCGCTGTGTCCGGCGACGGAAGTTGTCATACTCGCTATAGAGGCGGAGGTACTTGTCCTTCCACTCCACCAGCTCTGCCTGCGCCTTGGCTAGGGGGTCTGGCTCGGAGGTGGGCTCTGCTTCGATTGGCTCTGCGGCGGTGTCCTCGGCGTTTTGGTCCTGATCATTGGCCAGCTGGTCGATTGTGGCGCCAGCAGTATCAACTTGGGCATCAGGGTTGAGGGTTGGTTCTTGTGCGGTAGTGGCCATAGTTGGAGTTATCAGAGTGGCTGTTATTGTAATGACGGTTGGCGGTTGGCCTTGGTCAGGAGATGATGGTTTGACTGGTATGGCCTGTTGGACCCCTGTCAGGAAATCAGTACCAAATGGCTAGACAATCGAGTGCTTTAGCTCAATCGACAACACTTCCGAAAGAAAGGTCGCCAATTAGGGATCGAAAAAAGCCGTGCAAAACTACACCAACAAACTGACAAGCTGACGTAATCTTGGTGGGATTAGGCAGGGAGTTATTGGCGGATTGGGTATGTTGGCATTGGCTCAATTTGCAAGCCAAAGGTGCAAAAGGGCTCAGTATCGTGTCCAGAAGGCATCTAGATGTGTCGTTTTGGCAGGACACGGCCAACCTCAGGACATGGTGCCTATAGCCTATCGTGGCCGCACCTTGGTCGAAAGGGGATGCAAAGCCACTCCTATGTGGTGGTCAAGCCCGGTGATGGTCAAGCCCCCCCCTTCTGACATCCGCTCGAGGTTCTGGTCTCGTAAGCGTTCTTGAGTGGTATGGTCCACCAGACGAGCCTCCGAAAAGTCGATCGTGATTGGCTGATTGGCTGGGATGCCCTGCAATGCCTTGTCCAGTGCAATGTAGTTGGTGAAAATAGCTGGGGACTGATAGGTGATCAGAACCTGCTCGGGGCTGGTCTCAATTGTGAACCGGGCCTTGAAAAGGGTCTGGAGGTTCGCCCCACGCCAAAAGTGGAAAGCCAAATTGATCAGGATGCCGGCGCTGATGCCAAGCAACAGATCGGTCCAGAGGGTGACGGCGATGGTCACGACAAAGATCAAGAACTGCTCGTGCCCTTCTTTCCAGCTATGGATGAAGTGTTTGGGGGCAGCCAAGCGATAACCTGTGAAGACCAACATTGCGGCCAAAGCGGCCAAAGGAATCTGCTGCAATAAGCCAGGCAGGAAATAGACAAAAGCGAACAAAAACAGCCCATGGAAGATGTTGGCCCAGCGGGTGCGTGCGCCATTGGCTATGTTGGCAGAGCTCCGTACAACCTCTGCGATCATCGGCAGGCCACCCACAAAGCCACAGATCAGGTTGCCGATGCCGATGACCAGGATGCTGCGGTTCATGTCTGTTTTGCGGCGGAAGGGGTCAAGGGCATCGATGGCTTGGCAGGTCAGCAGACTTTCGATGCTACCAACGAGGGCAAACATCAGGACGTAGCCCCAAGCTGCAGGCAAGGCCAATGCGCTGAAGTCAGGAAAGGTGATCACTGATACCAAATCGTCAGGCAGCGTAACCAAAAACCTGATCGGGTCCATGGCATAACTCTGGCCCTGGAAACTATAGTTGTGGACTTGCTCGAGCGAAAAGTAGCTCGTGAGGGCAATGGCAGCGATCAGGACCAGCAACTGAGCGGGGACCTTGCGCAACCAGGGTACGTTCATGAGCGGAAGGCTGATCAGCAAATAGAGGCTAAAGAGCCCAATGATCGTGATGAAGGGGTTGTGTTGGGCAAGGGTTTCGGGCAGGGCCAAAAACAAGTCGATGGGCTCTTTTGCCGTTGGTTTGACCCCAAAGACGGTATGGATCTGTTTACTGATGATGATCAGCCCAATGGCGGCCAACATACCATGGACAGCCGCAGCAGGGAACAAGTTCATCAATCGGCCTGCCTTAAAGAGGCCAAAAACGATCTGGAGGACTGAGGCGACAACGATGACGGCAAGGGTGTTGCGATACCCCGTCTGGAGGTCACCTCCACCCAGGGTCTGGACAGAGCCTACGACAATGGCGATCATGCCAGCGGCAGGACCATTGATTGTCAGGAAACCACCACCTAGTTTGCCAACAAAAACACCTCCGACAATAGCTGTCAGGATGCCCGCAGCCGGCGGAAAGTTGCTCGCGATCGAGATGCCCAAACAGAGCGGCAAGGCAACCAGAAACACCAAAAATCCAGAAAGGGCATCGGTTTGCCAGTTTTGGCGCAGACCAGCAAGGCCAGTAAAGGGAGGGATCGGCAAACCCATAACTAGCGTCAAATCCTGCTTCCCAGATTGGGCCTCGAGGCGAGAAGCTTGGGGGTCTATGGAGCTTGATTGTGGCATTTGGAACCACTAAAATAGCGGCAAAATTTGGGATTGACCTAGCGCAAGGGTTAAGCCTGTTTGGCATTGGGATGAGGGCCTTGGTATCTCAGGCCCAATCGTCCTGTAAAAGGAACGCCTAACAGCTTAACCGCCGGATGATTTGGTAGCCCAAATCGTGGCAATGCTGGTCACAAAGTAAAGGCCAAAGGGCCTAGTTGCTGATTAAGATCTGTTAAGGCCATGCCTCGGATGGTGAAAACTGCCATCGAAGCCCACCTGGCCTATTACGTTAGCTCCTAACCAGAATAGAGCCCGCGATGATGCTGAAACGGACCTAGGCTACTATCTGGATAAAAATAGACAGTAGTAGGCCTGATGTTCGGTACCTTCGCCCCTTTGAGAGGGAGGGAAAAACTATAGTAGGAATTCCCCTTCTGGCAGGACTTTGGAAAAGACCAAAGCCTGCATCCTATAATCATCATTGCCCAAAACAGAATCCACTTATGGCTGCACCTACCACGGCCCAACTGAAGTTTGTACAGTCCTTGTTGCAAAAAAAATACAGGTCCGAACACGGCTATTTCCTGGTCGAAGGGGCCAAAAACCTACAAGAGCTGGCTGATAGTGGTTGGCCTGTGGAGCGGTACTGGATCTCGGAAGGATTTTTGAACGACTTGCCAAGCGCCCGCAACTGGGACCCGATGCCCGAAATCGTCCCATTGGGTACACTAGAGCGGGTCTCGAGCCTCCAGAACAACCATACGGGTGTTGCAGTGGTACCGATGCCAGACTACGGCAGGTTCAATAGGGCAGAAGGTGAATGGGTATTGGCCCTAGACCAAGTGCGTGACCCAGGCAACCTTGGTACCATCATCCGGATTGCGGACTGGTACGGTATCCGAAAAATCGTCCTGAGCCCTGATAGTGTGGAGCCGACTAACCCCAAAGTGGTGGCAGCAAGCATGGGCTCATTCTTCCGGGTTAAGGTTTATGAAAAAGGCCTTGCAGCCATCTTTGCCGAAGATCCTGATGTCGTTCTGGGTGCCTATATGGATGGCGAAAATCTTCATAGCGCACGCCTACCAAAGGGCGGAGGCTACCTACTAATGGGCAGCGAAAGCCATGGCATCAGCGAGGCACTAAGTGGATTTGTGACCCAACGGCTAAGTATCCCTAGGTTTGGCGAGGCCGAATCACTGAATGTCGGGGTGGCAACAGCTGTTATACTAGATGCTGTTCGGCGAGGATAGACCTGTGATGCGCAGCAAACCAATCAAGTAACGTAAACGACCAATCGATCATAAAAGAAAAGCCCCAAACCTGCGATATGAGCGGAGGTGTGGGGCTTTTGTATTGACTAGCCAAAAAGCTAGCAAGGCTTGTTAGTAAGACTAGCGTGCGCCTTGTCCGTAGGTCTCTTTGTAAATCTGGATGGAGCGGCGGATGGCATCAAAGGCGACCTCTTTGCTGAGGAAGTCCTCAACGATGACGGTTTTGTTTTCCAACACCTTATACTCCTCAAAGAAGTGCTTCATCTCACGAGTGGTGTGCGGTGGCAACTCATGGATTTCGTTGATGTGGTTCACTGAGGCATCATGCGCAGCGACGGCAATGATTTTGCTGTCGTTGTCACCAGCGTCAATCATTTTCATGACACCGATAACTTTGGCCTCGACCAAACAGTTTGGCGGTAACTGCTCGCTACAGATGACCATGATGTCCAAGGGATCCTTGTCGTCGTCATAGGTCTGGGGGATAAACCCGTAGTTGGCTGGGTAGTGCACAGCACTATAGAGCACGCGGTCAAGCTTCATGAGGCCTGTTGCCTTGTCAAGCTCGAACTTGGCCTTGCTGCCTTTCGGGATCTCGATAATGGCATTGACGATGTAAGGCGCTTTCGGGCCAAAAGTAACGTCGTGCCAAGGATGTAGTGTTCCTTTCATGTTAGAGAGGGCAATCGTAAAATAGCAATAATGTCGGTTAAATACTTGCCTATTGTTGGTTAGTTGCCACCAGGAATATCGGGACATGAAAGTCGGTTATGGGCCAGCAGCATTGCTAAACCATACACGACCGACACAAGACTTTATCCTGAGGCAACTATTTGGTAATGAGCGTTTGTGTGGCCATGGGTGTATCAGCATGACCAAAGACCTAACACCCAAGACCAGGACCCATCCTGGGGGTCAGAACGGGTGGTCAGTGGGCATTAGGTGGCGCAAAGTAATAGATTATTACCAAGTTCGGTACTGTACAGGCCAGTGATGTCTGGCAGGTAGTGGTTGGAAATAGGCCATTACCAAATGCGCCGGAAGTGTCAGGATGATCAGCCAAAGAAGCCAACTTGGTAGGTGTAAATCTGGTCTTACAGCAGGGTCAGGGGGTGCGATTGAGACAATATCATGGTCTAAATGCTGCCAAAGCCAGGACTTGGGGTTTAATTTGCGGCTATGTATTGGCTCCTCAGACCCTTTTTGTTTTTACTCAGTGCCGAGACGGCCCACACCCTGACGATGGGGGTAATGAAGTTACTGTTCCGGATCCCGGGATTTGGGGGGCTGATGTCGGCGCTATATGCCGTCCGGGACCAACGATTGGGCCGCGAGGTGATGGGCATTTGGTTCCCGAACCCAGTAGGTCTTGCAGCCGGTATGGATAAAAATGCAAGCCTGCTCGAAAACTGGCGGCACCTAGGTTTTGGCTATATCGAGATCGGGACGGTGACCCCAAAGGCACAAGACGGCAACCCCAAACCAAGGCTATTTCGACTACCTAAGGACAAGGCCCTGATCAACCGCATGGGTTTTAACAACATCGGCATGAAGCGGATAGCCTATCGATTGTCAGGGCGGCTTAACAAATTGGTGGTCGGCGGCAACATTGGCAAAAACAAGGACACACCAAACGAAAGGGCCTCTCTGGACTACGAGCTTTGTTTCCGTGAGCTGGCACCCTTGGTGGACTTTATCACGGTCAATGTCAGCAGCCCCAATACGCCTGGCCTAAGGGCACTGCAAGGCAAAGAGGAGCTGGCCAAGATCCTGAACCGCCTTAATGAGTTGAATTTCAAGCTTATGCAGCTCAATAGGCCAATTTTGCTCAAGATTGCCCCTGACCTAACAGACGAACAATTGGTTGACATTGCAGACTTGGTCAAGTCCTGCAACCTGTCTGGCGTGGTCGCAACCAATACCACCATCAGCAGAGATGGCCTGCGGACCAATGCCAAACGGGTGGAACGCATGGGCGCTGGTGGCCTGAGTGGCGCACCTGTACATAAGCGGAGCCTAGAGATTGTAACCCTATTGCGGCATCAGCTCGGGCGGAACTATGCCATCATCGGTGTCGGTGGCATTAGCAGTGCCGACGAGGCGGTCAATATGCTGAAGGCAGGGGCCGATTTGGTGCAGGTTTATACCGGATTGGTTTATCAGGGGCCTGCGCTTATGGGGCGGATCAACAAGGCTGTGCTGAAGGCTGGCCTATAGTGGTATCAGACTATTTTAGGGTTAAAGCACATCCTAGGTAATGCCTATGCTATGTTGGTATGGGTTCGGGCTAACTATTGGCTTGCGATTGGCAAAAAGTGGACAATTATTTTTGACCTAGCTGGTTAGTTACGAGGCTTGGCATGCCTCTTAACACAAAGGACTATGCGCTATCGAGAGTGTAGCTAAACCTAAAATCACCCAAAACCAATTAACCACGAACCCATTGCAATGAAAAAGATTCTACTATTAGCAATTGCAAGCCTGTTTGTCGCCCATTTTGGCCTGGCCCAGATCGTTGGCGAAAACATGATCGAAAACTTCGAGAACACCCGCAAGATCAACTACGGCTACATCAGCGGAGCCTTTAGCCAACCAATCGGGAATCCGTATTTGGGCCTTGGCAATACAAGTAGCCAAGTTGGCCAATATGTGCGTAGCGCTGGCACCCAGTATGACGTCATCGTCTGCAACCTAGTTGGCACCGCCGTTGGCATCAATGACTACATCGCTGGCACAAAAAAATTCAGCATGAAGGTCTATACCACTGCCCCAGTCGGCACAAGTGTAGAGCTGACGATGCAAAACGCAGCTATCGCATCTGGCCCCTACCCTGTCGGTCGGCATAGTGTGTATAGCGCCACAACAACTATTAGCAACGGATGGCAAGTGCTTACCTTTACGTTCAGCAACCAGCCAACGACCAACACCCCTGCCGCGCAGCTGGATCAGATGGTGATTTCGTTCAACAACAACTCGTTCACTGGGGATACCTACACTTGGGATGACCTTGCTGGCGTGGCACTCAACAACGTAACAGCCCCAACGACCAACGATTTCCTTTGGGCAAATTTTGGCACCATCAATCACCTAGCCTTTAACCGTGCAGATGGTGCTTGGTCTAAAGTCCAGAACCCAGACCGTGCTGGCAACCCATCAGACAGCGTGGCTCGTTACGTCCGGAGTGGCGTGCAGTATGACGTCTTGGCCCTTCGTTGGGATGCCCAACTGCGCAACCTTGCTGACTACCGTGCAAACACCAAAAAATTCAGCTTGAAAGTCTGGAGCCCTGCTGCTGGCACAACAGTCCAGTTTACACTGCAGGACAGCCTTGCTGCCCGTGGCGGATATCCGGCTGGCCGTTATAGCGAGTTCACTGGTGTGACCACCACCACCAACCAATGGGAGAAAGTAGTCCTGACATGGGTTAATACGCCTGATGCTTCGGTTACCGATGCCAATGTCAACGAGCTGGCCATCTTGTACAATAGCAACACCTTTGCGCCGATTACGGTTTATATGGATAGCCTATATGGTCCGCAGTTCACCCCTGTGATCAACAGTTTGGACCAAGTAACCGCAAAAACAACTGTTAAAGCCTATCCGCAGCCAGCCAGCAACGTCCTGAATCTTGTTGCGGCTAATAACGAAGCCATCACCGCGCTTATGGTTCGGGATATGACTGGCCGTGCCGTGATCACCCAGGAGATGCCAAATAACCAAAACGTTGTGCTGACCCTTAATGTGGCCGAGCTTCCGGCTGGTATCTATCAATTGAGTACGAAAACTAGGTCAGGCTACGCTAATCAGCCTTTTGTTGTCAAAAAATAGGTAAGTTAGGCCTACGGACAGGCCAAAGAGCATTGAACGGGCTTCGTTACGCAGATCAAGCTTTGCAGCAGTACAATAACCCCGAAAACAAAATGGACAGTTTGGTCGTTTAGGCCCTATTATCCTCGGGACTGCCACCCAAACTTGACCTTGCTGATCCAGACATGGCCATCATGTCGTCCCTGTCAGCGTCCTTTGGGCTGTCCGTAGTGCTTTTATATCCTAACCTCCGGAAGAACAACACTTAAAAGGCTTGGCTACGACACACTAGCGGCTCTCACACCCCAATGCGAGACCTTGACCTAAGCGAACAATCGGACCCAGAACTGTGGGCAAAAATGCTCAGAGGCAATGAGGATGCATTAGCTGCACTTCATAGCCGTCATTACCGTGTCCTTTACCGCTATGCGTTCAAGATCTGTAAAGACAAAGAGCTGAGCCAAGACTGCCTACAAGAATTATTTTTCCAGCTCTGGAGCCGTCGTAGCACCTTATCAGAAGTGACCTCTGTGCGTTTCTACCTGATGAAATGGTTGAAACGTGACCTGATCAAGGCACTCAAGAACGTCAAGACGGAAGTCCAACTACAGGACGTGGGCGAGGAGTCGTTAGGTGTCACACTGTCGGTCGAGGACATGATCGAGGAGTCGGACGCCGAGCAACACCGCCGGGCAACAATCCAGCAGGCGCTTAGCGAGTTATCCCCACGCGAGCGGGAGGTGATCTATATGCGGTTCTTCCTAGAGCTGACCTACGAGGAGATTTGCAAAAGCCTAAAACTGAGCTACCAAGTGGTGATGAACTATGTGCACAGAGCACTAAAAGCCATGCGGTCCAACGAGTTATTTGACAACATTTTCGTCTGGCTACTTGCCTTTAGCGCAGTCACAAAACATTTTTTGATCGAACTGATTAGTTAGGGGCCATTTGGATGCTCTTATCGTTAAAATGCCAGTAATCCCATGAAGGAAACGTTAACTCCCGCATATTTTCTTAGCCAAGATAGCTTCAAGAATTGGGCAAACGGAACCAATGAGGCCGACTGCCAATATTGGGATGGATGGTTAGCGGCCCACCCCGAACACCTACCCATGGCGACTTTAGCAGCAATGTTGCAGACAAAGGTCCCTATAGCCGAAAGTGTGCAAGGAGCAGTGTCGGACAAGGAGATTGCAATTGAGTGGAAAAAACTCCAGATCAGGATCGACCGAGATGCCAATAACCATCATGAGGCCAAACAAGTATACCTCAGTCAGTGGTGGCGGACAGCCGCAGCTGCAGTCATTGCGACGGTCATCACGGGTGGCAGCTTTTGGTTCTTGACGACACCATATCAGGTTGAGTATTCTGCCAAAGGAACAGAACGCAAAACAGTACATCTATCAGATGGTACTGATGTCACGCTCAATAGCAATACCAAGATAACGGCTGTTGCCAAATGGCGTTTTGGCGCTGTGCGCGAGGTTTGGCTAGAGGGTGAGGCCTATTTCAAGGTCAAATCACATCCCGAATCTACCGAACTCCGGGACTTCATCGTGCATACGCATGATCTGGACGTAAAGGTGATCGGCACCCAGTTCAATGTCGATACCCGCAACCACCGAACAAGTGTGGTGCTGGACGAAGGCAAGGTGCAACTCAACCTTAACCAAGCACGGACGGATACGTCTGTCATCCTGACCCCTGGCGAGGCTGCCGAATACACGCTTAACAAAGGCGCTACTAAGGTTAAATCTTCGGCGTCTGCCAACCAGCATATTGGCGACTGGCGTTTTGGCTATTATAATTTCAACAAAACAACGCTTAAGGACGTGATCTCCTTGATTGAGGACAGAAACGATGTCCAAATCTTGCTAGACGATCAGTCTCTACTGACCGAAACCATTACAGGCCGGGTGCCGAACAACAATCTGGATCAAGCGATGACATCCTTGGCCAAGCTGTTTAAGCTAGACTATCAGGTCAATGGCAAGCAGATCGTCCTGAAACGAAAGGCTACTCCTTAGTTGTGCCATTTGGTCGTAACGACCATCCCTCCAAACGCTTATTCCGAATTCCTAGCTGGCGGGCTTTTGTCTGCCCTACGGGTTTTCTATTGCCGATACTACCACAGCCCTACCAAATTATCCGAAAAATGAAGCGACAACTACACCTGAAGAGCAGCATCTTGAGCTGTCTTTTCTGCCTTGCAGTCCATGCAGGTGCCCAAGCGTCGAGCAGCCAAGTCATCCCCTCCATCGTGGTGGCGCAGAACAGCCAAAAGGCCAAGGTAGCACTGACCAAGGCGTTCCAAAGTCTCCAGAACCGATTTAACGTTTCATTCTTGTTCAAGGACAATGACCTATCAGGCAAAGAGCTTTCTGCCGAGCTGCTAGAAGGTCGTGACCTGAATACCATCCTGAGTGCAGTCGCTCGGGAAACAGGAATCAGGATAGAGCAGTCTGGCCAAACTGTCTTTACGGTATCGTCCGAAATACCGAATAGCACTACATCAGCCGCTAACCCAAGCAATCAGGCTTCGACCGAAACTCCGACTAGCGCAAGCTCGGCCAAAGATTTGGTCAAAATCAAAGGAACGGTCCGGGACGAAGTTGGCGAGCCTGTACCGGGTGCAACTGTAACGGTCAAATCGACCCAAAAAACAGTGGTAACGGACACAGAGGGCAACTTTAGTGTTGATGCCGAAGAGACAGACATCTTGACCATCAAATTCTTGGGTTACGAACCACAAGAAATCCCGGTGGCGGGCCGTAGCTCGATCAGTGTGGATCTCAAACCCTCTTTGTTGTTGACAGGAGAGGTTGTCGTGGTTGGTTACGGCACCAAGACCCGCAAAGAGGTCAGCAGCTCTATATCATCAGTAGGTAGCAAAGAAATCACTGCAACACCTGTTGCCGATGCGGCTCAGGCGCTGCAAGGTCGTGTTGCCGGGGTCCAGATCATCCAGAATTCTGGTGCGCCAGGTGGTACGGGTGGTACTTCTATCCGGATCAGGGGTATATCGTCTGTGACAGGCTCCAACAATCCGTTGATCGTACTTGACGGATTCCCGTTGCCTGACCAAACCTCAGACAACATCCTCAATAGCATCAACCCGAACGACATCGAGAGCATTGACGTGCTCAAGGATGCGGCTGCGGCTTCCATCTATGGGGTTCGTGGTAGCAATGGTGTGGTCATGATCACGACCAAACGTGGCAAAGAAGGCAAGATGAGCATCAACTTTGACGCTTACCGTGGCCTTCAGTCGGCTTGGAACCTGCCCAAGATGTTAGATGCCAAAGAATATGCCGTCATCAATAGCGAAGCCAGGATTGCGAGTGGGCTAGCCCCGCTCAACAAACTATCAGACCCAAATCAAGTGCAGGAGCAGTTTGGCAAAGGCACAGATTGGCTGGACGAAATCTTTAGGTCAGCTGCAATGACCAACTATGCCCTCACGATTGGTGGTGGGACAGACAAAGCGCGTTATTCGGTCTCTGGTGGTTATTTCCAGCAAGATGGTATCGTGCGGGGGACCGACTTCGAGCGTTATTCCTTACGGTTCAATGGTGATATCCAGGCCAGCAAAAAACTCAAGATCGGTAACAGCATCACGATGAGCCGTACGATCGAAACGCCTAAAAACACTTATGATCCGTTCAACAGCTTGCTGCTTTTGGCAGTAGCATCCCCACCGACAGTACGCCCGTACAACCCAGATGGTAGCTATGCTGGTGGCAATGGCCAGACAGACGGCTTTAACGAACCAAACCCAATCTATGACATCAATGTGCCGCAAACAACCAATACTCGTTTCCGGACCATTGCATCTGTCTTCGCCGAATACGAAATCATCACGGGCCTAAGCGCTAGGGTCAACTTCGGCCTTGACTTCGTGATGCAAAACATCCGGACCTGGAGCCCAGCTACACCATCTACTGGTGGCCGCCCAATCACGATCACGGGCTTTGTGGACAACATCAACTACAACCCGAGCTATCTAGGTGAGTTCACGCTCAACTACAAGAAGTCTTGGGGTGACCATAACTTCAACGCCTTGGCTGGCTATACAGCTCAAGACAATAACTACAACACCCTGGGTGCTGGCCGCAATGGCTATGTCCGTCAGGATATGCGAGTGCTGGATGACGCAGCCATCGTGCCACAGAACCTAACCCAGACCTACAACTATGGCGGATATGGCACAGCACGTCTGCTATCCTACATCGGTAGGGTTGGTTATGACTACAAAGGCAAATATGTGTTCTCCTTCAGCTTGCGCCAAGACGGATCATCCAACTTTGGCCCAGGCAACAAATATGCTTTGTTCCCATCAGCCTCAGCTGCCTGGAACGTGTCTGACGAGCAGTTTATGGAGGCAATCCCGGTTGTCAGCAACCTGAAAGTGCGTGCCAGCATTGGCCAGACAGGCAACCAGAATGTTGCTGCCTTTGCTTACCTCCAAAGGGTCAATACGGGCATTCAATATCCGTTTGGCAACAGTAGCGGCAGTGGTGGTGCCAACTCGGCAGCTGCACCGACTGCTACCAAAAATGCAGACATCCGCTGGGAGAAAAACCAACAAGCCAACCTTGGTATCGACTTTGGCCTCTGGCGCAACAAGGTCAGCGTCTCTGTTGACCTTTATGACCGTCGCTCGCAAGACCTGATTTTCTTGGTCAACCCGACGGCTACCTCTGGTACTTACGAAAGCTCGCCTGTCAACACAGGTACGATGGTCAACCAGGGTGTGGATCTGACACTCACGACAGTGAATACCGGAGACAACTCGCCTGTGCGTTGGTCATCCACACTGATCCTATCTACGTTCCAGAACAAAGTGACTGACCTAGGCCTTAGCGCTCCGATCTTTAGCAACTTTAGCCGCATCAGCGGTGGTGGCCTACGGGTGGATGCTGGTAGCCCTGTCAACTACTTCTACGGCTATGAGGCGGAAGGTATCTTCCAGACACGCGAAGAGATCGCCAACCATGCCATCCAGACCCCAGGCACCAACCCTGCAAGCAGCACCTCGCCTGGTGACATCAAGTTCAAGGACCAAAATGGCGATGGCATCATCAACGACAAAGACCGTGTGAACCTCGGCAACTCGATCCCGAACTTTACGTTTGGCTTCACGAATACCGTGAACTACAAATGGTTCGAGCTCAGTGTGTTCCTGCAAGGCTCTAGCGGCAACAAAGTGCTCAACTTCACCCGCTGGTACACCGAAGGTGGTGTGGCCAATGGCAACTTTAGCCAAGCAACCTTGAACCGTTGGACCGGACCGGGCAGCAGCAACGATATGCCACGCATGATCCAGTCAGATCCGAACCAAAACAACCGGGTATCATCCCGCTTCGTCGAGGATGCGTCCTACCTAAGGGTCAAGAACATTAAGCTATCGTTTACGCTACCTGCCACCTGGACAAAAGCCGTCACGGCGACCAATATCCGGATCTATGGCTCGTGCCAGAACGCCCTTACTTTCACTAATTATACAGGCTTTGACCCCGAAGTGGGTGGCGGTGTGGACTTTGGTTTCTACCCACAAGCACGGACTTGGCTTGGTGGTCTCACTTTCGATTTCTAGGCCTAACCAGACTAGGTGGTCAGCCTTAGCATCTGCTGACTGACCACCAAAAAAACTAACACCAATCCCCAAAAGCTACTAAATGAAAACGTTCAAAACAGTTGGGCTTGCCGCCGTGGTGCTGCTGATGTTTGGTTGCCAGAAAGACTTTCTGGACTTGAAACCCAACAACACGATCACTGACGAAAACTTTTATCAAACAGAGGCCGACGCAGTCAATGCGACGAACGCTGTTTACTCGCCCGCACAGGGTCTATACAATGGTGCCGCTTGGCAGATGCTGGACATCATGTCCGACAACTCGGACAAGGGTGGCGGTGGTGCCAATGACGGGGCCGAGGTCTACGAGCTAGACAACTTCACGCTGACCTCGTTCAACCCAATGGTCAACACCTACTATACCCAGTGTTACCAAGGTATCCAGCGGGCGAACATCGTCTTGGCTAAGGTACCTGGCATCTCGGGCATGAACGAGGATATCCGGAAACGCTGCCTAGGCGAAGCCCGTTTCTTGCGTGGATGGTATTACTACATGTTGGTGCGGGTCTTTGGCGATGTGCCCTTGTACACGGTACCTATCACACTTGCAGAGTCTTATAACATCGGCCGGACAAGCAAAACAGTGGTCTATGACACGATCATAGGGGACTTTACGCAAGCGGCCAAGCTGCTACCTACCAGCCGCTACTTTGGCGACAACGCAGGCAGGGTCAACAAGTGGGCAGCACTCGGTATGCAGGCTAGCGCCTACCTAACAATGGGTGACAAAGCTAAGGCAGCTGAAAAGGCCCTTGAGGTTATCAACTCTGGTGTTTACAGGCTCAACTCGTATTATGGTGATAACTTCAACGTGGACAAGGAGAATGGTCCTGAGTCATTGTTCGAGATTCAGTACCGGAACGGTGGCCAACAGTGGAACTTTTATGGCCAAGGCAACGTGATCAACTGTTTCTTCGGACCACGTGCCCAGAACATTGTGCAGTCGTCTGGCTACGGATTTAACGTGCCAACCAACGAGTTCGTGAGCAATTATGAGCGTGACGGTAGTGGCAGGATTATCGACACCATGCGTCGGAATGTAACACTTTGGGCCCCTGGGGATAAATTCGGCAGCTATACGCAGCCAAGCAGCCTCGAAGGGTCGCCTAGTGGCTATAACGTCCGCAAATACTTTGTGCCAGCAACGAACACCAATGCAGATGCTGGTGGCTGGAGCTGTGCCATCAACGTACCAGTCCTGCGGTATGCAGAAGTCTTGCTGATTGCAGCTGAGGCCCTAGGCAGCGGCGCTGGCGAGCGGTATGCGAATGACGTTCGGTCTCGGGCACGTCTAGGCCCTATGCCCGGTGGCCTATCGGCATCTGATTACCTAGAGGCAATCTACAGAGAACGGAGGATCGAGTTGGCATTTGAATGCAACCGTTGGTTTGACCTATTGCGTCATCCGGACCCAACCTATATGGTACGGAAGATGCAGGCCACTGGCCGCAACGCGCAAGAAAAACACAAGCTGATGCCGCTGCCGCAAACTGAGCGCGACAAAAACCCGAACCTGTCCCAGAATCCAGGCTATTAATCCCACGACTGACATCAACGACCATGACCAATCGACTAAAATACCTACACCTCTTGGTTGCCGGCTTGGCGATCATGCTTGGGGCTTGCAAAAAGGATGATCCATCGCTCAAGGGCTCGGCCTCGGAAGCCGACTTTGCCTTCACGGTGCAGCGCATACCAAGTGGTGACACCTTGCCTTACGTCAGCCGGGTAACCTTCAGCAACAACACAAAGGATGCCTTTAGCTACCTCTGGGACTTTGGTGATAATACAACCTCGTCCGAGGCATCTCCAACACATACCTACAACGTAGCCAATATCTACACCGTCAACCTGACGAGTGTAGGGGCCGGTGGTAACAACAAAACCACCCGCTCTATTTCGATCGATGGGGCCTGTGCCTACCCACAATATGCCGCGCTAACAGGCTGCGCTAGCCGCCGTTGGTCAATGAGCCCCGTCAATGATGCGATCAAGATTATGTCGGCCGATGGTCAGCAGACCTTCTATAGTGGCGCTGCAACGCCCTGCCAAACCGACGATATCTATGCCTTCTTTGCAGATGGAACCCTAGGCTACGATGCCAAAGGTGGTACTTTCTTGGCCAACGAAGGTCCGGCGCCTTATTCGTGCCAGGCAGCCAAGACGAACGCCAAAAAGTTCTACCTGATCAAGAATGGTACTGGCAACCCACGCATCGTGCTGGATAGCAATAACGCTGGCCGCCGCCCCTTCTTGGGCACTACGGACAAGGTTGTTGGCAACTCGTACGAGGTGCTGAGTGTATCAACCAGCGACATGTCCGTACAAGGCACCTTGATGGATGGCTCCATAATCCGGATGAAATTCATCAACGGATTTGACATCAACGCCATCAAACTATACCTGACTGGTGGTAGCCGCCGGACCTGGATGCTAGACACCCTCGGTGGTGCTAATGCCATCACAGCGGGCCTAGAGGCCAACCCGACACAATACTTCGGTGGTGGCCCGCTTGCACCTTGCCAAAAAGATGACTGGTACACCTTTACGCAGACCGACTCAGTCTATGTCAACTGCAACGGTAGCACCTTGTTACCTCCGTCCTACAGCTGTGGTGCGGACAAAAGTTTCAACAAGAACTTCACGTTCGGCACAGTTGTCGGTAGTGTAGCGGGCCTAGCGCAGTTCAGCCTGCCAAGCAACGACCCTAACTACTGGATTGGTGTGTTTGATCGCTCGCCAGAGAACGTCTATCGCATCCTATCTATCGACAACCAATCGATGATCTTGCGGTCAGGCAACGGCAGTGGCGTGGTCCATGACATGAAATTCAAGATCAAAAACTAAACCATCTACATCTCCCTTAGCTTTGCCATGAGTTACCAAGAAACCAAAACAAGGATGATCCCTTTCCTACTTCCGTTGGCCCTTATCGCTTCCTTGATCAGCAGCAGCTGTACTGAAAAGGACAAAGTGGTGAGCACAACCCCAGTTGTGTCTACGAGTGACAAGGGTTGGACCTTCGAGACAACACCAGTCTTTGCTGACGAGTTCGACTACGTGGGGAAACCCAACACAGCCAAATGGGGCTATGACGTCGGCGGTGGCGGCTGGGGCAACAACGAAAAAGAGTTCTACACAGCGGCTGGTGCCAATGCTGATGTGTCCAATGGTGTCCTGACGATAGAAGCGCGGCGCGAAAACATGGGCGGCATGGAATACACCTCTTGCCGGATGGTGACACGCAACAAGTTTGAAAACACATACGGTCGGTTCGAGGCCAAGATCAAGTTGCCAACAGGCCGTGGTCTATGGCCTGCCTTCTGGATGTTGCCGACCGATTCTGAGTATGGCAACTGGCCTAAGTCGGGCGAAATCGATGTGATGGAGCAAGTAGGTTATGAGCCACTCAAGATCCACCAAAGTGTCCATACCGAGGCCTTCAACCATACAATTGGCACGCAAAAAACAGCCAGCACTGATGTTTCGTCAGCTACGTCTGCCTTTCAAATCTATCGGGTGGACTGGACGCCGTACGCTGTACGTGGCTATGTAAACGATGTCAAAGTGTTTGAGTTTGTAAACAGTGGTGGCTATGCCAAGTGGCCATTTGACAAAAAATTCCACATGCTGCTCAATATTGCCGTTGGTGGTAATTGGGGCGGTGTGAACGGCATCGACAATGCGGCCTTCCCTGCACAGATGCAGGTGGACTATGTCCGTGTCTATCGGATGATAGAGAAATAATATCTGGGGCCATCTGGCCGTACGACGCCAATCAATTTAATGAGCCAAGTACCCACATTTTGACAAGCTCTGAGTGTGGGTATTTTGGTTTTTTGACCGTCCTGATATCATCAATACCGATTCTAATCCAGAAGATCAATGTCAATCACATCATTGGCGCTAGGGAACGTGCGCCACAAAAATCACAACACTAACCTGAATACTATGTTGGCAAAAACGCTCAGGCAGACCTTTGGTTTAGTAGCCTGCCTAGTGTTGCCGACGTTGGTCTGGGCACAAACTGGCAACAGCAGCAACACGACAACAGATGCCCAAGTGGAGGCACTGCTGCGTCAGATGACTGTCGAAGAAAAAATCGGCCAAATGACCCAGATCACGATGGGTGTCTTTGTCGATAATACCAAAAAGGAAATGGTCCTGAAGCCGGAAGGCCTCAGAAAAGCGATCTTAGAGTACAAGGTTGGCTCTATCCTGAACAATGCACAAGACCATGCGCAAACGGTGCAGGAGTGGCATACAATCATCAAAACGATCCAGGACATCGCAACCAAGGAAGGCCGCTTAAAAGTGCCTGTGCTCTATGGTGTCGATGCCATCCATGGAGCAACTTATATCAGCAACAGTGTACTGTTCCCGCAGCAACTCGGTATTGGCTGTGCACGCAACCGGACATTTGCCCAACAGATGGGCCGGATTACGGCAGCCAGCACAAGGGCCTCAGGTGTGAGGTGGAACTTCGCTCCCGTGCTTGACGTTGCCCGTAGTCCACTTTGGTCTCGTTTCCCAGAGACTTTTGGCGAAAGTACCTACTTGGTGCGTGAGCTTGGCGTTGCCAACATTGTGGCGGCACAAGGTGGCAACGTAGCCAACCCAACATCCGTGGCGGCCTGCATGAAACACTTCTTGGGCTACAGTGCTACCAACTCGGGTAAGGACAGGACGACGGCCTCATTGTCAGAGCGGGATATGCGTGAGACGTTTTTGCCACCATTCAGGGCGGCAGTACGGGCAGGTGCCAAGACCGTCATGATCAATAGTGGGGACCTGAACGGCATCCCGGTCCATGCCAACAAACGCATCTTGACTGACTTACTCAGGACCGAACTAGGCTTTGAAGGCCTCGCAGTGACTGATTGGGAG
>CANHWS010000006.1 GCA_947464365.1 Cytophagaceae bacterium
CTACCCGGCAACATGCCATACTGATTTACCTCAGTAGACATGTATTCTGGCTGAGCAAAGCTAGGGCCTGCATCTAGCAAGATCGTTGCCGTTAACAGAATGTAGCACAGCCATTGATAACTTGCAGAAATGGGCAATCGATCGAAGATTTTGGACATTTGGGGCGTGATTCTTGAAGCGTTTTAGGTAGTGGTAGGTTTGGCTAGTCATTGCGGCCAATTTCGGACCATGGCATCACCAAAACCTATTGGTAAATTTGATAGGCAAGCAAATTGCAACTATTTGGGTATGATTGTCAAGTCAGGCCTTAACAAATCTGACATTTTGAGGTCCGCTTGCCCATATTGCCAAGGTCAGATCTTATTTTCGGGTGTTTAACTAGGTCAATATGGCCTCATGATTTGTCAGGTTCGTCCATGTGCTTTAGCGTCTTGAAGTCTTATCTGCCATACATTAACTGTAGGGCATGGTTGGTTTGTTTGGCCCTATGGGTAGGGTGCCAATTTGAAAGTAAAGGGCAATCCCCTATCACAAAAGCTACAACTCAGTTAAAGAGCAATTCGCATCATGCGGTACGGTACAGTCGAGTTTACTTAAGTCAAAACTGGAAGGCACACCTTGGCAACAATGACCTTTGGCTGAACCCAACCTATCGAGATAGCTTATGGGCCACAAGGTCTGCAGCTGATTATTGGCGAGATATTCGTAACCAATGGATCACGATTAGGCAACGATTCAGGCTACCTAGCCGAACCAACCTGAACACAGGTGACAGTCTCATTTTTGACCTTGGGGCCATAGACGATATCGACCAGACCTACCTTAATGGCCAATACATTGGCAACATGGGCCAATTGACCCCAACAATAGCCTCGGCATGGGATCAAAGACGGAGGTACAAAATACCTGTTAACCATCCTGCCATCAGGTGGGGCCAGCTGAATCTGATCACTATCAGGATTTATAACCAAGGTAACGTGGGTGGACTTGTCGGCCTAGGTCCAGTGGTTTTGGTGCCGATGCCCTATCCTGGACTTAGGTTTCTGTGGCCATCCAAGGCCCAAACCCTCTTATCCGAAGTTAGTCGAAAGCTAAACCAATCCATCATGGCTTATAATGACGGACCCGACACTGTCAAAGGCCAGCTGGTCATAAGGCGCTACCCTATCCACAACCCGAAGATGTCCCAAACAAGCATTTCGGACTTTATGCTTCCACCACAGGCAACCGAATCGCTTAGTTTTAAAGTGACTACATCTAGCCATGACAGCTATTTTGCCACCCTCGACCTAGTAACAGCCGACAGAGGGGTAACGCAGGATAGTGGCCTGATTGCAGTGGTGCCTGGCCCATTGGGCAATGTCAATGCTGGGCCAATAAATCACAAACTCAGAATCTATCCCCAAATGGATAGCCTCAAGCTCTGGCGCTCCGATGCTACAAATTCCCAATCTGGCGCGAGGGGTATTGATAGCTTGATATTACCCTACCAGGCTATTTTCAAAGCAAGATTCGATCCGATGGATGGGTTTTTGGCAGAAGTATTTGGACTAGGCAAGGATAGCAGCATCGAGAGCAATAAAAAATGCCGCATCAGTCAACCTGCTGCCCTAAAAGATATCGGCTACTATTTGCTCGCTGCCAACCACTCGGGGTTAAACCCTGAGACCTATGACACCGCTATCACAAGGAAGGTACTGGCCTTAATCATGGGACTGCAACAACCAGATGGCTACATACCTGATACGATCTATCACGACCGCGAACAGCCCTCACTAACCGAAAGGTGGCAACCTACAACCATCCTAGCACAAGGTGTCCTTTGTAGTGGATTAGTTTCACAGTATCGCACCTGGGGCAACGAAAATGTACTGTTAATGGCCAAAGCCATTGCCAGCTGCTGGATGAACACCTTCGGACCTACTACCTCCCAGCTCAGTATTGTCAAGGATGGGAAAAATGATGCTATCAAAGCCACAAGCCTTCTGCTACCATTGGCCGAGCTTTACCAACTTACCGGGGAGCAACAATACTTGACCTTCTGTCGCTACATCATCCGTGCAATGGACAGCCCCAATGGACCAGGCATTTTAGGCCATTTGTTATCTCTAGAGCCTACTGCGAAGTTTGTTGTAGCTGATCCTGAGGGTTTTTTCCTGACGGTGCGAGGTTTAAGCCGTTGCGGTTTTTTGGCACGCAATACCTTGTGGTCACAAGCTGCACTTTATGTTTACCACGATCTTGACATGTTCTGGACGCTCAATATTGGTACCCAAGCCAAACTAGGCCCCAAGGCCAGCTGTTTGTTTGGTGCCAACACCTTGGTGCAATGGCTAGCCTTTGAGCAGGACCTATACCTGACCATGGGCCCTACCCAATTGGACCTAGAGGTTCAGAAACCATTTAGGTTACTGAGCGAGCACCATGAATTGCACTGGTTAAAGCTCACGATGTCTAGCGATACCTACCAGCCGCTCCTGCACATCATTGCGGCTGACTTGGCGACGCAGTACCTTGTGACTGGCCCAAAGGATGGTCCTCCTCCACCCGACCATGAGCCCCTGCGATGGTAGTTTTGCCAGCAAAAGCTAGCCATTACCCTTCATGATCGGATAGATTTACCTTCCACGTTTCCACTTAAAGTAGCGCCGATACCACCAACTCGTTTTCTTTGAAAAGCGACTACCAATGTCCTCGGGGAAGATATAGGCTCTAAATATAGCCATCGGGTTATCTTCTAGATGGATGCCGGCATGCTCATTAATCACTACAGCATATTTGTAGCCTGCTTTACGGGTCTGGTGCTCGACAGTGGGGTTAATGCTCCCATACGGATAGGCAAAGCTGATCACCACATGTCCCAAGTCATGTTCTAGCTGAGCTTTAGCCTCATTGAGTTCATAGTGCAAGGCCTTGGCCGATACCGTTGTGAGGTCAAGATGCCGCATTGTATGGGCCCCAAACTCAATGCCGGCATTGGCCATTTCGCGTTTCTGGTCGATGGACATCAGCGGTTCTCGTGGTTCGCCCTTTTCGACATCCCATTTGTTATGGTCAAGATCAGGATCGCCAAGGGCATAGATAACGGCCGTGTAACCATATTGCTTCAGCAAGGGCCAGGCATTGTTATAGTTGTCCAGGTAGCCGTCATCAAATGTCAAGATGATGGGGCGTTTAGGCATCCAGTTTTGTGGTAGCTCGCCCTTTTTCCATGCCTCGTATTGTTTGAAGTTGATTGGTGTCAGGCCTTCCTTTTTGATATACGCCAGATGTGCCTTGAACGTATCAACAGTCACAAAGATGCGGTGTTTACTATTACTTGGCTCCAACAGCACCTTATGATACATCAGGATGGGGATCTCCCGAGGTTGCAGTTTTTTAGCCCTAGCACTGTAATAATGGTCCATGACAGCGCTTAGCACATCATCGATCGCATATACATCCCTAATCCTCTGGATCGACGCCTCGTTTGGCGTAGCAGGGTTTTCTTGCAGCAAAACAGCCGTGAGATCCTGTTGCAACCAACCCCAATCGATGCCTGGGTGTGGCATTTTGGCACCTATATCCCCAAAGTTGCTAGCGACTGCTATATCAATATTTTTGTCCGTGACAAGCCCATGAGTACACCACTCGCCCATTGCAATCATCGGTTTTCCGAGGCCTAATGCTTCTATCGCAACCCTGCCAGAGCCGATAACCACGTCAGCGACCGAAAGCCAATTAGGTAGCTGCCTGCTGAATCCTAACCACAAAAATCGATCAGGGTACCGTTCTACCAAGGCATTCCAGATGCTTTGTACTTCGGAGGTCATATCCTCCAACGGTCCACCAATCACAACTAGGCGCCATTTGTGCGGCACTAGTTTCAGGATGGCGGGAATAGTATAACTCACAAGGTGCCCTGTGTGCTGCCCCTTAGGACCTGATGTACGACCAGCAAGGACAATGGTTTTGCCGTTAAATTCCTTGTAGTCGTCTGGTTGGGCCAAGTGTAAGAGTTTGCGCCAATCAAACCCGTTGGGGGAGACAAATATCTTTGTTCGATCGATGCCTAGCTCAAGCCGTAGGTGGGTAGATAGGTTATCGCACACAGCCAAGATCCGATCCCCGTAGATGTCAAGGCCTTTGCTGCTGGCATGCAAATGTTGACGACCATGGACCTGAGACACCAAAGGTACCTTGAGGCCCTTGAGGGCAAAAAACGAAACCCAACTAGCTGCTCGGCTATGTGCATGTACAACCTCTATCTGATGGTTGAGGACAAACCGACGGATGGCCCAAACATTTTTCCACTTTTGTTTTAGGGACCGAATACCGATTGACTGGGGCACATAGGTGGCTGTGGTGGCCGTATGCCAGGTATCTGACATGATGGTAACCTGATGCCCCTCCTTGACTTGCTGGTTGGCCAATGTCGCTGCATAGACCTCAGCTCCGGTTACCTGAAATTGGGACAGGACATGAAGAATGCGCATGCGGTGGATAGATGGGAGTTGAAAAAAGGAACCTAAAACCCTAATGGCAGTGTCTGGCCGCTAGATACTGAGTGTTTGAGGGTATTGGTGGTTTTTTGCGGCAGAGGGGGCTATTGCCTAAACGGACTTACAGGTAAAACCTAAAAAGGCCCAACCGAGGTCAGACCTTTTAATAACATCATCAAAACTAGACACTAAGGCAACGAGGCTTTGACTGCTGCATAGTTAGTGCCAGAGGCAGGCGTGGTGTTGCACTTGATGCAGTCCCCTCGGTCATTTATGTTTTGGACACGACTTGCCTCGCTTGGGTGGGTGGACAAAAACTCAGGCGTTGAGCCACCTTGGCCAGCAGCCAAAAGTTTGGCAAAGAAGCTACCTGTACCCTTACAATTATAGTTGGTACTGCTCAGGTAGTCAACAGACAATGCATCTGCTTGTTGTTCAAAACAACGGCTGAAGCCTAATGTAAAAAAGTTGGTTCCGAGAGTTGCAAGCTGGGCCGCTGTGCCGTTTCCAAGTGCTATATCAATAATTGTCTGGATCCCTTGTTGCTGCACAAGCTGCTTCGTACTATGACGAAGATCTGCATGAGCCATTTCGTGACCCATAACTCCCGCGAGGTCATCCTCAGCATCTAGGTACTTAATCAGGCCAGAATATACATAGATGTACCCCCCAGGGGTGCAAAAAGCATTCAGGTCTGGTTTGTTGATGATCTTTATCTGCCACTGGAAGGCCGATTTGTTTTTGACCTTACCACCGTTAAGGATTTTGTCACGCAACCCCTCTACCATTTCATAAGCCGAGATGTATTGTGCACGCGGAAGTATCGGGTAAGTTGTTGGATCGCCATTAATTTGGGCTACCACTTTTTGACCTAGTTGATCGTCTTGTGTCGTACTAAACCCAACTAACAAGGCTTCAGTGACCTGATCACACGACGGAAATGTGGCGTCACATTCCGGAAAGTCACTCTTTGGCCTACAGGTCGTGGTCAGGAACAAAGTTCCGATCATGGCTGCACCGAAGGCTATTTTCTGCAAATTCATAAGCATTAGACCTGATAAGTGCCATTGGCAACTTGCCCTCGACACAATACAAAGATATACAACTAGGATGGCTATTGCATTGCCTAGCTGCTGAATCCGGCTGTTAAGGTTTGTTAAGCAACGCCTGCCAATACCTCCTCAAACCAAGCACGGCCCCAGTTGGCTCGCTCTTCAGATGTCCAGAGCTCTGGAAAGAAAGTGCGGTTCTGGAAACGTGGAGGCAAGTATTTCTGCCAATTGGTGCCACCGGTGGCAGCGATTACCTCAGGTTCTTTCTGGAGATACCGTACTGCAGATTTAAAGTGCATCAAGCGCCAATTGATGTTAAAGCTCGCATCAAAGGTGCGAAGCATAACACGCAAATTATCAGTGAGTTGATCGGTTTCCTGTAGGCGCCCCAACAAAGTAGCTAGGTTTGTGTCCTGATAGTCAGAGGCAGTGGTACGCATCTGTCGTCCATACTTTTCGGCAAAGCGCTTGAGCGTCAAGGTCTGTTTGCCAGAGGACAACTCTGTAGCGCCAGCCTGCCAGTAAATTTGATCAACTAGATCCTCAACAGTGGCTCCTGTCCAATCTTTATCTGGGTCATTACTGAGCTGAGTTAGCTTTGTACTAAGCAGCTCAATGATCCGGAACTGGACAGACTGAAACCCACTTGCAGGTAATAAGGCCATCCGAAATTTCATAAATTCCTCAGGGTCCATGCCGTCAACCATTACATCAAAGCTCTTGATGAGGGCCTCCATGTAGCGATTGATGCGCGAAATCCGCTTTTCCCAGTTGGCAGTGGTCTGCTCCCCAGCCGACAGCTGTTTGATCTCCTTCAGGATTAGTTTGAAGTAAAGTTCAGTTATCTGATGGTACATGATGAAGATTTCTTCATCAGGGAAAGCAGTGCGGGGCACCTGAAGCGTGAGCAAGGTGTCAAGCTGGACATAATCCCAATAGTTGAGGTACTCAGTATAGAGAAGGCCCTCGAGATAACTGTTGAGGTCCTGCCCACTGGCTTGATATTTATGCTCCAGCTGATCTAGGAGTTCCTTCCATCTATCTGGTGATGCAGGTGTGGTTGGTCGCATTGAGGGTAATCCTGAGTAAAAAAGACGAGGTAGGTAATTGCAAAGAAAGAAATCTAACAGCGTCGTATGCTATTGAACAGGCTCCCGGAGACCAACCAAAGTAAAGCGTTGAAGAACGAATGACGGGTTGGTAAAGCTTGCATTTCCAGCAGGGTTACCGCCAGTAACGTGGAAATCACTGAATGAAGCGTGCTGATTGAGGTAGATCCCACCTGTGAGGTTAAACGAAACTGGCGCGCCGACACTTGCGATTAGCTCAGCGGCTTGGTTACGAATCTGAACATCTGTGCTATAAACACCGCAGCTGATGGCACCATGTCCTTCGATTAGGCTTGCTGTTTTACTTAGGGCTGTTTCTGCATCAGGACAGCTGATCACGAAGGCAATGGGGCCGAATAGCTCTGCGCCATAGACCTTTTCGTTATCAATGTCGGTAAGCAAAACAGTAGGGCTAGCGGTGCGTGCCTCAGCGAATTGCGGATTTGACACCACACAGCTGGCGAGAATCACCTCTACGCCAGTCAGCTGATCAACTTGGCTAACGCGCATCAAGGTGGCTGGGTTCTGGATTGCACCGAGTACAAATGAGCCTGCCTTCGGATTTTCGACCAAGGCTGTGATGCCGGCAGATAATTTTTGGGCAAATTCTGCTGGCTTAACTAGGCCACTAGGAGTTTTGATTCCTGAAGCAGGTACAAAGAAGTTCTGCGGAGCGGTACACATCTGGCCGCTGTAAAGGCAAACACTAAACGCTAGGTTCTGGACCACAGCATCGATATCATCGACACTTTCAAGTACGACAGAGTTGATGCCAGCCTTTTCGGTAAAAGTGATTTTGCCAGGCAGGGCCTCGATCCAGTTACCGAATTGGGTACCACCAGTATAGTCTATGAGTTTGACAGCCGGATGCTGCACCAACTCTTTGGTGATCGGATCTTGAAGGGTATCAGGGGCTAGTTGGCAGATATTGACATCTAGGCTACGACTAGCCAAGACTTTCTGCAACTCAGCTACCACAATTGCAATAGGTAAGATAGCAGATGGATGTGGTTTGACGATCACTGGGTTACCTGTCATTAGACCGGCGTACATACCAGGCACAGTGTTCCAGGTCGGGAATGTAGCACAACCTACCACCACATTGATACCTTTAGGAACTGCCTTCCACCACTTGCGAAGTGTGATATTGGTTTTACCCATTGGCTTATCCCAAATTGCCTCAGCGGTAAAGCGGGTTAGCTCATGATGCGCCATCGCGATTGCCTCGAGAGCACGGTCAGCTGCATGTGGGCCGCTTGCCTGGAAGGCCATCATATAACCTTGGCCAGTGGTGTGCATGGTGGCATAGGCTATTTCGAAAAAGCGACCACGGACAGCCATTAGGCTCTCGATGAGGATATCCGCACGATCATCAGCATTAAGGTTAGCCCAGCTTTGGGCTGCTGCTTTAGCTTGGTTGATGTAGGTATCCACCGATGAGGCAGGATAGGTAATGCCCAGCGGTGTTTGGGTGTAAGGACTTAGCTCATGCCCTACCCAAGACGCACCAATGCCAGCATTTAGGCCATCAAAGGGTTTGCCAAGCTGGGCTGCGTAGGCTGCCTGTCCATCCGCCTCTGCGGTTTCGCCATAAGTTTTAGGCGACGGATGCTCTGGAAAAGGGGCGTAAAACTGACGGCTAAAAAGCGCGCTAGTTGCCTCTTGCAAAAGCGCTTGGTTCGTTGTGCTGATTGACATCTTCGTTGGTGTATGTGTAAGTAGACCCTTCCGGAACCTAATGGAGGCTAGGCACTATAATTGGCCAAAAATAGCACCAACGACGGTTTTATCCATCACTATTTTGATGAGCTACATCAGCCAGTAGATTGACAAGTGCTTTAGCTTTGAGCAAGCACTCTTGGTACTCCTTTTCAGGGTCTGCATCCCAGGTGATTGCACCACCTGCCCATACCACCAATTGCCCTGTTTTCTGGTCATAAATAAGACTCCGGATCACAACATTCATATCCCAGTCGTTGTTTGGTGTGCGATAAAATGCCGAGCCGCTAAACCAACCTCGTTGATAAGGCTCTAGATCTGCTATAAGCTCCATCGTTCTTTGTTTTGGAGCTCCGGTCATCGACCCCATCGGAAATGCTGCCCTGATAACCTCCCCCATCTTGATACCAAGCTTAGGCTTTGCAGAGATGGTGGAGATCAACTGATGGACATGTTGAAATTGGTACCGCTTGATTAGCTCTTCGACCATGACCGAACCTGGAATTGCATGGCGGGCTAGGTCATTACGGACCAAATCAACAATCATCATATTCTCAGCTCGCTCCTTTTCGCTGTTTTCAAGTGCCTCTGCTATTGCTGCATCAATTCGGATATCAGGATGCCGTGGTGCGGTTCCCTTTATCGGTTGCGACCAAACCTTTGGCCCAATCTTCTGCAAAAACCGCTCGGGACTAGCTGAAAACAAATACTGATCTTGGGCCTTGACCAACGTGGCAAAAGGGGCTGGCGAAGTCTTAAACATCCGCCGGAACAATTCGGCTGGTCGTTGGATCTTACCTGAACCCATCATCGGAATGCAAAGATTGAGCTCGTAAGTCTGCCCTGCCGCAATCAAAGCCTTGATTTGCGACAACTTATGTAAGTACTCTGGCTCCGTAACCAAAGGTTTTGGCGGCTCAAAGTCTGTAAGAAGGGCTAAGGCTACTTGCTCAACTTTAACCTGATGAAAGGCACTTGGCGGTGGAACCTTGCCAATTGGTTTGTAGGTATCATCTCCATCAAAAACACAGAGGCCCAATGGGTAAAACCCAATATTGCTTGGCGTGTTGATTAACTTTGGCTTGACCGGAGGGGCAGCATCCGCATATTGGCCCTGCTCGTAACCCAGAAGACCAAACCACCAGTCAGGAACTGATTCCTGCTCATTAGCCTTGGTAAACCAGTCGCAATCATCAGTACCAATGGCCTGATCAGCCCAGGCGATTAGGCAGGGAAAGTTTCCACAAGCCAATAACCGATCGTCACCATGGCTGGCCCAAACGTATGGGTGATGTGTAATTGCCCAAGCCAACACATCCCAATAGTTACCTTGCTGCTTTTGACCTGCTAATAATGTAGCAGCTCCGTTGAGAGGTTGTAATGGTAACGGGACCAGATTCATGCCCGCTAAATTAGAGATGCTTTTCTACTTCGGCGAGTGCAGCCTTGGCATTTCGCTCAATACCTTCCGAATAGGCATGGCTTGGGACGTTAATGGCGCGCTCTAGGTATTGTTTGGCACGAACCCAGTCTTGCTTTTTACTGTAGTAGTAACCTAGCTCAAGGGCCGCCTTTGCGGTGAAGGGGAAGGAGGATTGGCCAGAAAGGTCTAGCGACTGACCGTAATAATACGCAGCCGAGTCCTCCTGCCGCAGGCCTGTATAGATTCGTCCCAACCGATACTGATACTCTGCTTTATACTCTGGAGTGGTGTAAGCATCTAGGCCGATGGGCTTAAGGTAGTTTAGGGCCTGCTGATGATAACCACCATCATTGTAAAGCCTTGCTGTCATCAGGCTAGGCTCAAGCACTTGTTGTTTTTTGAGCTGACTATGGGCATTTTTATCGGCTTCAGTCACAAGTTCATCAACGCTTAGGCACTTGCTACGGTAGTTATTGGCACGTTCTTTTTGGCCCAACAGGGTCGCGGCAAGGTACATTTTGTACCAGCTGTCCGCAATGTTGCTTTCGCCTTGATAGTAAGTCAGGAAGTGGTGGTAATACCTTATCGCCTCGCCGAACCTACCTTGGTACATCAGGATATTTCCCATCTGGTAGCTAATCAAGAACATGGGCATATAAGGATAACTTTTGGGTAAGGCCTTCAAGATCGAAAATGCACTGTCCGATTGGCCATCCTTCATTAGGGCTGCGCTCAGGAAAAAGCCGAGCACCAAATGTTGTGGTTTGGATTGATAAAGGCTATCTAGGATGGCTGTGCCAACCGCTGGTTGCTTAAGTACATATGTAAAGCAGTTCGCTCTAAACAAGTTCGCCTCCAGACTCTGGGGAGAGCTAACAGAGGAAGCCAATAGTAGATTTCCCATCCCTTGAGGGACAGTTGCTGAAAAGCCTAGCAATCCCAACAACCATTTATAACCACTAGGGGTGGTACCAATGATAACCTGCATCATGCCCAACGTTTTTCCGTTGGGGATAAACTCAGGGTAAGCCTTGACATTGGCTTGCAACAATTTGTAACTCGTCCGGATGCTAAAAAAAGCACTCATCGCACTTTTGTCAAACTTAATCCGGAGGAGGGCCCAATGCAAAAGAACCTCTGATCTTGCAAAACGTTGCCATGGCGTATTAGTCGGCTCCGACTCCAGAATTTTTAGCCGAGCTGCTTCGCGCCTCTCCAAGACCTTGTACTCGCTTCGGTTTTCGGTAATCAGTAGGGTGATGAAGTCTGCATAGTCTTCTAGATACTCTACCAGATGGTTATTAGGATTGGTCTGCCGCTCCAGGTCAATCAGCTCACGACCACGAGCCAATTTAAGCGCAAGCAGGCTGTCGTATGCGTGCTGGAGGTTTGGGGTCCAGCTCAAAGTCGCTGAGGCCTGCAACGGAACGTAAAGCCACCCTAATGTGACCAATAAAAATACCCTCATTGAGAGCCTTATTCTGGCCGCAATGAGGGTAGATTTGATATACATATCGTTCAGGGTCTGGCCTGCTTCATGACATAATGATCATGATAGGCAGGTGCTGTGGCAGGTGCTGTCTTGCTGGATACGCTTGGTGGCAAACAAGTAACAGGCCAGAACCACAAACAATGCTAATTACTTCAGTTTGAAAGTATCGAACTCTGTGGTTTCGACATTGGCCAAGATACGTCCGCAATGTTCGCAGACGATAATCTTTTTACGGTCCCGAATGTCAGCTTGGCGTTGGGGTGGGACCATGTTGAAACAACCTCCACATGCACCACGCTTAACGGACACAACCGAGAGGCCATTTGCATAGTTACCACGCAGACGTGAGTAGCTAAACAAAAGTCGCTCGTCTACCTTCTTCATTGCCTCTTCGCGAACAATGACCAACTTAGACTCCTCCTCTTGGCTTTCGCCAATGATGGTCTCAAGGTCAGACTTCTTGACCTGAAGGTCTTTTTTACGGTCTCCCAATGTCAGTTTGATGGCTTCGATCTCGACGTTTTTGGCTTCGATCTTGACATTGGCTTCCTTGATTTTCTTTTCATAGAGCTGGATGTCAAGCTCCTGAGATTCGATTTCTTTGGCAATTGCCTCGAACTCGCGGTTGTTTTTGACGTTGCCTTGTTGCTCTTGGTACTTCTTGATCAGCTTATCACTATCCTTAATGGATAGTTTAAGCCGGCCAATTTCGTCCTTAAGGGTGCCAGCTTCTTGCTCAAATTTGGAGATACGGGTCTCGATACCAATGATCTCGTCTTCTAGGTCACGAACTTCGTTAGGCAAGTCGCCCCGGATCTTCATGATGCTATCTATCTGCGAGTCAATTGCTTGCAGCTGAGTCAGGAATTCAAGGTTCTGGGCTACAGAATTTTCCATCTAGTGGTGTTTAACCGGGTTGGTAATGACGGTTGTCAAACGGACCGCAATATTAGGAAATTTTTCACTAAGTAGGCTCGCCAAGTGCTTGTTCGTATGGATTTCGCTCTCATAGTGGCCAATATCCACAATTGCGATCTGTCCATCAGCCTCAAACCACTCATGGTATTTAATGTCCGCGGTTACCAGGACGTCTGCTCCCGCTCGTTTAGCAGGGTCGATCAGGAAACTGCAAGTCCCACCACCTACGGCTATGCGTTGCACTTGCCTGTCGAGATCTGTATATTTGAGGTGTGTGATGCCCAAGCAAGATTTGACCTGATCCAGAAAGTCAACCAAGGTCATAGGTTCGGGTAGCAAACCAATTGCTCCGGCACCTACTTGTTCCCATTTATTGGTCATTGTAAAGGTATTATAGGCTACCTCCTCGTAAGGGTGAACCGACTTAACGGCCCTTAAAATGGCATCTTGAAGGTAGTTGGGGTAGATAAACTCCACTTTGGTCTCAGGTCCGATGCTAAGCTGATTGATCTTTCCATCCACCGGGTTGCTACCAGCAAGTGGTCGATAAGATCCCACCCCATTGACCCTAAAGGCACATTGGTCATATAGCCCAACATGGCCGGCACCTGCTTCAAAGGCTGCAGCCAATACAGCCTCGACGGATTGATTAGGAATAAACACCGCCATTTGCCCTAACTGACCACTCATTGGCTGCAACACCTTGGGAGACTGTAGGCCTAGCCGATGCGCCAGCTGAATACTAACGCCATTAAACGTGTTGTCTAGATTGGTGTGGCAGGCAATGATGCCGATGTTATTTCGGATGGCTTTAAGGAGCGTACGTTCGGTGGCATTGTTACCATTTAGCCGTTTCAACCCCTTGAATATCAGCGGGTGGTGGCTCACGATCAGATTGCATTTGGTCAAAATGGCTTCATCCACCACTTCTTCAGTTACGTCCAGACAGGTCATCACCTCTCTGACCATGTTACTATCCTCACCCACCAGAAGGCCTACGTTGTCATAGCTTTCGGCCAAGGCAGGAGGTGCAACTTGAGCTAAGGCATTGGCAACCGCTCCAAAAGTCAGGGTTAGCAAGTTGTTTTCGGTTTGAGTTTCCATTTCAAAGGGGTGAGATAGGTAAGGACGTCACCAAATGAGTATCCAGCAGTAAGGTTTTGCAAGAAATAGCTGCAAGATACCCTCATGCACAAGGGTAGCGCAAGGCGTGCCAACCGAAATTCTGAAAGTTTGATTTGATGTCAGCCACCTCATATCCACAACCAAAGGAATTTTAGGGCCTAAAACGATGCTTTTTTGGGACCAAATGTGGGTTAGTTGCTAGATAGACAATGGCAAAGCCGCAAAAAAAACCGATATTTGAAGCTTAAATCTTTCTATACATGGCCGTACCTGCTCGGCAGTCTTTTGAGTATTACAACGAAAAGCCAGATATCCAGTTCAAGGAATATGGCCGTAATGTCGAAAATTTAGTCCGCTACATCGTCAAACAAGAGGACCGCGAAACCCGCAATCGGTTGTGCGGCACCCTCATAGCGATGGTGCGCAAACTCAACCCAAACGTTCTGCATGATACCGAAGAGGATCTTCAGAAGTTTTGGGACCACATGCACCTCATAAGTGGTTTGCAGCTTGATGTAGATGGCCCCTATCCAATACCAGAAATTGCGATCCTTGAGAAAAAGCCAGCCCGTTTGGCCTATCACAAAAGTGAGGTTAGGTTTAGGCACTATGGCCAAAACCTAGAACTTATGGTTGCAGAGGCCATCAAGCTGGAGGACCCTGCCGAACGCAAACAAGCCGTAGTCTTCATTTGCAGGCTGATGAAAAATTTCTACAGTACCTGGAACCGCGACAACGCCGAAGACGAAATCATCATCAAGCAAATCGAGCAGATGTCTAATGGCATGCTGAGTATCTCGATAGAAGAGGTGCGTAACGAAGGTCTGTTCGATGGCGTTACGATGACCAACAACTGGAAACCACAGCCAATGGATGATGCCCGTTCGCGCTTCAAAAAACGCCAACAGAGCCAACCAGGCCAACATGCGGGACAAGGTGCACACCAACAAGGCCAAGCCAACACTGGAGGTGGGCACAAATACAATAAGCGGAAACGTAAGTACTAGCCATTTTTGGCCAGTATGACAACAAGTTCTTTACCAGATCCAGTCCCATGGGACTGGACGTCCTTCTTGCATTAGGGACCCTGCCATACACCAGCACGAGGCCCAACTTCGCCGAACAATCTGATCGTTAACCGAACCGAAACTCATCGCTCGTGAATTCATTCAAAGTCGTAGGTGGCAACCGCCTCAATGGGGAGATCACGCCTCAAGGAGCCAAAAACGAAGCCCTGCAAATCTTGTGTGCCGTCCTGCTGACCCCAGAGGCCGTTACCATCAATAACATCCCCGATATTGTTGACGTCAACAAGCTGATTGACCTCCTTAGGTCATTTGGTGTCATAGTGGACAAACTCAGCACAGGTAGCTACCGTTTCGAGGCCAAAGATGTCAACATGGATTACCTCGAGAGTCAAGCATTTGCACAAGATGCGGCCAAGCTAAGAGGATCAGTTATGGTACTTGGCCCTCTGTTGGCAAGGTTTGGCCGAGCACGGATTCCGAAACCAGGTGGCGATAAAATTGGCCGACGTAGACTGGATACCCACTTCTTGGGGCTCGAGAAACTAGGTGCCAAATTCAATTACGATGCCGAAAAGGCCTTCTATCAGATCGATGGGTCCCACCTTCAGGGTACCTACATTTTGCTTGACGAGGCTTCGGTAACAGGAACTGCAAACGTCGTTATGGCAGCCGTGATGGCCAAAGGCGTTACCACCATATACAACGCCGCCTGCGAACCATACTTGCAACAACTCTGCAAGATGATGGTCCGGATGGGTGCCAAGATCGAAGGCATCGGTAGCAACCTCCTGACCATTACTGGGGTTGAGTACCTTGGTGGCACCGATCACACCATGTTGCCGGACATGATCGAGATTGGATCATTTATCGGCATGGCAGCCATGACTGGTGGCCAGATAACCATCAAGAATGCAGGAGTGGAGCACCTAGGTATAATACCTAACGTTTTCCAACGCTTAGGGATCAACCTAGAGGTTAGGGACAATGACTTGTTTGTCGCCCAGCAAGACTATTATGCGCTAGATACCTTTATTGATGGTAGCATCCTGACCGTAAGTGATGCACCATGGCCAGGATTTACCCCTGACCTACTAAGTATTGTCCTGGTAACAGCAATACAGGCTAGAGGCACTGTACTGATACACCAAAAAATGTTCGAGAGCCGCCTGTTTTTTGTAGACAAACTCATCGACATGGGTGCCAACATCATCCTTTGCGATCCTCACCGTGCTACCGTTATTGGCCTTGACCGCCGGACCAAGCTGCGCGCCATCAGGATGACGTCACCAGACATTAGAGCAGGTGTGGCCTTGCTGATGGCTGCATTAAGTGCCGAGGGGACGAGCATTATTGACAACATCGAACAAATCGACCGAGGCTACCAAAATATTGATGGTAGGCTCAATGCCTTAGGGGCCAATATTACCCGGATTGCAGGATAGCAATCACCTACTAGCACTCCCTATTTTATCAATACCGAGCAACCTGAGCCCCAACGAAAATTTTGGGGCTTTTTTGTTTTGCCCAGATGATGTTTCGTTAACATTTAGTTTCTACTTTACAACCTAGATTCTACCCTTGGCATGGCTGTGCTGGTCCCCTATAAGATCGCAACAATAACCTACCCTTACTATTTCCAGAAAAGGACCAACAACATAAGGGTTACATGCAGGCCCAGATTCAACAACAAGCACCCTTACCTACTTAACAGCGAATGAAGATTTTAGAAACCCGAATAATGCGCGGACCCAATAACTGGTCTATCCGTCGACACAAACTCATCGTGATGCGGCTAGACCTAGAGGAGCTAGAGCAACAACCGACCCACAAGATCCCGGGCTTTTATGACCGTCTCAAAACTGCTTTACCTAGCCTCCAGAGCCACCGTTGTTCCGAAAGCATGGAAGGTGGTTTCTTCAAACGTGTGATGGAAGGCACCTGGATGGGTCACGTGATAGAGCACATTGCCCTCGAGATCCAGACCCTAGCAGGGATGGATGTTGGTTTTGGCCGTACAAGGTCAACGAGCAATGAAGGTGTCTACAACGTGGTCTTTGCATATATGGAAGAAAAGGTGGGCATCTATGCCGCCAAGGCATCTGTGGCCATTGCTCAAGCCTTGGTCGTGGGCAGCCCTATCGACATGGAAACCTATTTGCAGGACATGCGCGAAATCAGGGAGGATGAGCGACTAGGTCCAAGTACTGGCAGCATCGTCGATGTTGCACGCAGCCGTGGCATTCCGTATATCCGCCTCAACCGCCACTCACTAGTTCAACTAGGCTACGGCATCAACCAGAAGCGGATTCAGGCAACCATGTCAAGCCTCACTAGCAGCATCGCTGTCGAGATTGCCTGCGACAAGGAGGAAACCAAAAACCTCCTCGAAAAATCGGCTATACCGGTTGCAAAGGGCTCAGTGTGCTATGATATGGACGACGTCGATGCCTGCATCCGTCGCATAGGCTTCCCGATGGTCATTAAGCCAGTCAATGGCAACCATGGCCGTGGCGCAACTATCAATATCAAGACCAGGGAAGAAGCTGAACTTGCTCTTGAAATTGCTAAAAAAATCAGCCGCGGTGTCATCGTTGAGCGGTTCATCGTCGGTGATGATTACCGCCTTTTGGTCATTGACTACAAATTTATAGCGGCAGCCCTCCGTACTCCTGCAGCCGTCACTGGTAATGGCAAACATACCATCCAAGAGCTGATCGATGAGGTAAACAAGGATCCTAGGCGCGGTTTCGGCCACGAAAAAGTGCTGACCGCCATCAAAGTGGATGCCAACACCAACGGCATTTTGGCAGGGAAAGGCTACACCATCGATACCATCCTGCCCGAGGGCGAGGTGTTATACCTCAAGACAACAGCCAACCTTAGCACGGGTGGCACTGCTACAGATGTGACCGACCAGGTCCATCCGTATAACGTATTCATGGCCGAGCGCATTGCGCGCATTGTAGGTCTGGATATTTGCGGCATCGATGTCATGACAAATGACATCAGCGTTCCACTGCCCGAGACAGGGGGCGCCATCCTAGAGGTCAATGCTGCCCCAGGGTTCCGTATGCACATTGCCCCTACCAATGGATTGCCTCGAAACGTGGCTGAGCCCGTGATGGATATGTTGTTCCCTCCAGGGTCAACAGGTCATATCCCTATTGTGGCCATCACTGGCACCAATGGCAAGACGACCACCACGCGCCTAACCGCCCACATCGCAAAAACCTGTGGACAAAAAGTAGGTTACACAACCACTGATGGCATCTATCTCCAGAATCGCCTCGTCGAAAAAGGAGACTGTACCGGTCCTGTCAGTGCCGAATTTGTCCTAAAAGACCCTACAATTGACTTTGCCGTACTTGAGTGTGCCCGTGGAGGCATCATTAGGGCTGGCCTAGGATTTACGAAGGCCGATATAGGTATTGTAACTAACGTCGCCCCTGATCACCTTGGCCTGAAGGACATCAACACTGTCGAAGACCTTGCTAAAGTCAAGTCTGTGGTGGTCGAAAGTGTCAAGAAGGACGGCTATGCCATCCTGAATGCAGACGATGACCTAGTGTATGGTATGCGCCATGAGCTAGACTGCAAAGTGGCCCTTTTCAGCATGGACGAAACCAACCCTCGCATAATGACGCATTGCGCTGAAGGTGGCATGGCTTGTATCGCCGAGAATGGCTACATCACGATCTGTAAAGGGAACTGGAAAATCAGGGTGCATAAAATCGTCAACGTGCCACTCACATTTGGCGGACGTGCCTTGTTCATGGTCCAGAATATCTTGCCCTCCACTTTGGGTATGTTCCTGATGGGCTTCAAGATCGAAGACATTCGTGTTGGCCTCGAGACCTTCATCCCCTCGCCAGCTACAACCCCTGGCCGCATGAACCAGTTTGACTTTGGCAAGTTCCAGGTCCTGATCGATTATGCGCACAACACCCCAGGCATGGAGGCCCTTGGCAAGTATATGGCAAGGGTTGACTCGGTGCTTAAGGTAGGTATCATCACAGGCGTTGGTGACCGCAGGGACGAGGACATCATCTCTCTTGGTGCCGTTTCTGCCCAGATATTTGATGAGCTCATCGTCCGGCAAGACCGACACCTCCGTGGCCGGACTGAGGACGATATTGTCAATCTACTGCTAGTTGGCATCAAATCAGTAGATCCGAATAAACCCGTCAAGGTTATCCTCAAAGAGGTAGAAGCCATCGAGTATGCAATCAACCATGCTACCCCTGGCAGCTATATCACTATTTGTAGTGATGTTGTAGCAGAGGCTGTGGAGACCGTTATGCGTATGCGCGAGCAAATCGCTAAAGTGACAATTAGGCCAGAGGACATTCCGAACCAAATGCGCTAGATGAAACAGCAAAAAATAGTTGTGATTGGGGCTGGTACAATGGGACAAGGCATTGTCCAGGTATCAGCTGCCTCTTGGTACCCTACCCTATTGTTTGACCTCGACCATGCTAAAGCCGAGCAAGCAAAAGACAATATTGCCAAAATCCTGAGCAGCTTGGTTTCCAAAGCCAAGCTGTCTGAAGAGCAACGTCTCCAAACACTGGCCCTAATCACAGTCTCTAGCAATATCGAAGACTGCATCGGTGATATCATCATCGAGGCAATCGTTGAGGTGATGGAGGTAAAGCAAAAACTATTCAGCCACCTCGAGAATATCAATCAGCCAACGACATTCCTTACTAGCAACACCAGCTCCTTGTCGATCACTGAGTTGGCATCTGGCTTGGTACACAAACGACGGTTTGCGGGGCTACATTTCTTCAATCCTGCCCCATTGATGAAGTTGGTGGAGGTAGTCACTGGGCCTGAAACAAGCCCTGAAACTATCAATGCCTTGACTGATTTTGTCCGAGATGTCCAGAAACAACCAGTCACATGCACCGACTCTCCTGGCTTTATTGTTAATCGGGTTGCGCGTCCCTACTATACCGAAAGCCTAAAGCTAGCAGAAGAAGGGGCCGCAGATATCGAGACAATCGACAACCTATTGCAGGCTACTGGGTTCCGACTTGGCCCCTTCCGGTTAATGGACCTGATAGGTAACGACATCAACTATGCTGTGACCACTTCCTTGTACAATGCCTTTGGGCACGAACCTAGGTTTAGGCCATCCAGGATCCAGCAACAAAAGGTATTGGCTGGTCATCTTGGGAAGAAAACTGGGAGAGGATTTTATAGCTATGACTAAGACCTGGATTAAATTCCGTGGCCTTTTTGGTGACCCAGATAGCCAATAATCCAACCAAGGGTACTACTCCGAAACGACAAAGCCCCTCAGATGCGGTAAGCAACTGAGGGGCTTTGTTTTTTGGTTTTGCCTAAGCGCATCAGACAATAGGGTCACCTAAGCATCTGGTACGCCGAAACAATACTACATCACACCAGTCAGGATATTGACGGTGTCCATTAGCTTGTCATAATCAAGTGGCTTGGCCAGAAATGCCGTGAAACCAGCTTGTTGGAACTCAGCAGCTGAGTAATTGCGGGCGTTGCCAGAAATGGCAATAATCGGCACTTTCTGGTTCGGATTGCGGTCACGCTGCCTGAGCCGGCGTACGCATTCCATACCGTCCATCACTGGCATAATGATATCCAGGATGATGCAGTCAAAAGTTTCGATGGTGGTAAGGTCCAGGACTTCCTGGCCATTCTTGGCGAGTTTGATCTCGTAGTCACTGAACTCAAGCACCCTTTTGGCTAGGTTCTGGATCACAGAGCTATCTTCGGCTATCAATATTTTTTTCATCGCAGTGTCATTCACTTGTGCAGTACCCAGCGAGCCTAACGGCGACGCTGTATTGACTGATAAGTCCAGCCAATTGCTGCAATATTAACGATCTGTCTGACAAATCTGCGGTTTTTTTTAGCTCATTTTCAGCACCTTGGCATAATGCTGCTAAAGCGTTTGCACCTAGGGTACGGCTATTACCTTTCAGCGTATGAAAAGCACGGGTTGCCACAGTCACATTTTTATCGACCAAAGCCGCCTCTACTTCTGTCAAAATCACGTTGGCATCGACTAAAAACTCTCTAATGGATTGCTCCAATTCGGCCTTTGTGAGGTATTTACTAAGTTGCTGAAGCATCGCCTCGTCAAGGACCAACTCCAAAGTAATGGCGGTTTCGTTCTCAGATCTAGTCATAATTTGTAGTCTTCATGGACTTAAGGTGGCGAAAATCCTTAGTCGAACAAATACATCAGGGTAGCTGCCCGAAGTCTTCAGCAGGTGATGCCAACCTTGCGTTAGTACTACTGACAACAATTACGTACAGATGGTTGCTTGATGGTGCTAAAATTTGACGTATTCTTGCCTTTATATCCGTAAAACGAAGAAGGTAAGCCCCAGCGCATGAAAATCATCAATATCGTTGACGACATCCGACCAGTAAATTTTGGCATTTGGTCAGCTTCCATCATCACCGCCCAAGCACTCAAGGATGAATATCAGGTAGATAGTCAGATTTGGTATCCCGCAGTGTCTGCACCGGAGCCCTTGCCACATCTATACGGTGCTAAGGGGATTGCATTGGCATCTACCAGTGTTTCCGAGCTAGAAGGACTAATCCAGAGCCAGCAACTGTCGCCTGTTGATACAGTGATTTGTACACATGGCAGCTGGCGATACCCGACTAAATGGGGGGCAGCCTTTCGTAAACTTGGTTTTGTTTGGGTTTATGTCCCTCAGGGCATGCTCGAGCCCTGGTCAATGGCCCAAAAGGCTTTCAAAAAGCAGATTTACTTTCAGCTGATTGAAGGAAGATTAGCAGGTAGGGCAAGTATGGTGCGTGCCGTTAGCACCCCTGAAGGCAATAACCTGCGCAAATTATTCCCCGCTACCACAACCCTATTGCCAAACTCGGTACCAGGCCGCATTACGCAAACGCCACGATTACAGGACGTTCCTGTCACGACCATTCTTTTCATGGCAAGGCTACACCACAAAAAGGGCATCATACCGCTTGTCGAGGCTTGGTTAGCCTCCAGTCTGAACAAAGATCGTTCTTGGCAGCTCCTGATCGCTGGTCCCGATGATGGCGAATTACCCCAGCTTAAGGGACTATTGGCAGCTGCTGGCTCCGACAGCAATGTTAAATACATTGGAGCTGTTTATAAGGAGCAGAAATCGGCTGTGCTTGAGTCAGCTCAGTTTTACATCCTACCAACGATGAGCGAAGGATTCCCGACCTCCGTCGTCGAGGCGATGCAACATGGGTTGATCCCGATAATGAGCGACGGAGCCAACTTCCCAGAGGCTTTTGAGGCAGGCATCGGCATAAAGATTACCCAATCTGTCAATGACATTGTTACAGGGCTAGAGCAAGCCAAATCATTATCATCGGCCGAGCGCAGCACTCTGTCCATGAAGTCCGAAGCATTCATCCAAGATGGCTATGTGGTCGAGCGACAAGTTAAAGTCCAGAACGAGGTTTTTTCGGAGCTGCTGAGGAAAAACGTTAAACATTGAGGCCTAGATCTATTGATATATTATGGCTGCCAAACTAGCAGACCTTGGCGCCCATCTTCCTGCCAAACCAGTGTTGGAATAATAGTTGTACCTTTGGCCTGTGGCTTTGGCATTCAACCAAACTGACACCTTCACTATGATAAAAGTAACCTCCAAAGCAGTCGAAAAAATCGGAGAGCTTCGCGCTACCGAAGGCTACACCCCAGAGTTTAATGTGCGAGTCTCCGTTAAAGGAGGTGGCTGCAGCGGGCTGATGTATGACCTTGGCTTTGACAACGAGATCAAACCAGTGGATCAGATTTTTGAAGACAACGGCATCAAGGTGCTTGTAGACAAAAAAAGCCTGCTTTACTTAGTCGGTACCACGCTTGACTTTTCGGACGGTCTGAATGGCAAAGGGTTCCAGTTCATCAACCCGAATGCAACCCGCACCTGTGGCTGTGGCGAAAGTTTTGCCCTATAGTAATCTGTAGGCTACAACATTAACTAGGCATAGTAACCATAAACTACTAACAAGGCTGGCCTTAGAGGCCAGTTTTGTTGTTTTGAGGCTAGACCAATCGCCTTTGTTTTTTGTATTTCTGACCATAACCAACGAAACGAAAGACGCAAAATACTTGCCAAAATTTTACGATTTTGATAATACAGAACCCAATTACCATTATACTTTTCGCATTTTAGCAAAAGTTAACAATAACTACTGATATTTGGGTCAGCTAGCCAGAAAAGCACTAATTTGGCGAACTTTTGGTGGTAGTCCTACCGAAGATTAAACACAAGAAATCCCCCATTTTCCTGCTTGCTGATACGCTTCGAAAAACGCTCGGCGGCAGGCACATGAGACTTATGGCAGAGATAATCAGGATGCCCAAAATGAGCGACACGATGACCGAAGGTGTCATCGCATCGTGGAGTAAGAAAGTCGGCGACACCGTAAAATCGGGCGACGTTCTCGCAGAAGTAGAAACAGACAAAGCCACCATGGAGCTAGAAAGCTACAATGATGGCACCCTGCTGTACATCGGCGTTCAAGAAAAGGAGTCAGTTGCTGTTGATGGCGTCATCGCAGTGATTGGCAAACCTGGCGAAGACTTTCAGGCGCTGCTATCTGGCAATAGTGGTGGTGCGGCAGTACAGAAGGAGGCAGCTCCGGCAGAGGTAAAACCTGCAGCCGCTGCACCTGTAGTATCAGCAGCTACCCCTACAGCTGCGGTTGCATCCAAATCCGTCAATGCAACAGCCATCCTGATGCCCAAAATGTCAGACACGATGACCGAAGGGACAATCGTATCATGGCAAAAACAAGTTGGTGATAAAGTCAAGTCGGGCGAATTGTTGGCAGAGGTCGAAACCGACAAAGCCACCATGGAGCTCGAAAGCTACGAAGACGGCACTTTGCTTTACATTGGCGTCAAAGCCGGCGAATCAGTAAAGGTGGACGGCATCATTGCTATCATTGGCGAAGCCGGAGCTGACTATAACATCCTTCTCAATGGTGGTGCTACTGCCACAGTTGCCACTACCGAATCTACGGATTCTACCGCGTCTAAAACAGTTGTAGATTCAGCAGGGCTAACCACTCAGGCTGCTACATCTACCACTACAGATGGACATGTAAAGGCATCACCTTTGGCGCGTAAGCTGGCCGAGGATAAAGGCATCAAACTAGACCAAGTGCCAGGGTCTGGTGAGAATGGCCGAATTGTTAAAAGGGATATCGAAGGCTTTAAACCTGCCACAGCTGCCAAAGCAGAAGCCCCTGCCAAAGGCACTGCATCTCCATCGGCGCCACGTCCAGCAAATGCTGTCGGCGTCGAAAGTTATGAGGATGTGCCATTGACCCAGATGCGCAAAACCATCGCTCGTAGGTTAGGTGAAAGTTTGTTTACAGCTCCACATTTCTATCTGACGATGGAAATCAACATGGACAAGGCCATCGAAGCTCGCAAAAGCATCAACGACTTTGCAGCATCTAAGGTGTCGTTTAATGACTTGGTGATCAAGGCAGCAGCAGCAGCCCTAAAACAAAACCCAAAGGTCAACAGCTCATGGCTGGGTGATCGCATCCGGTATAACCACCATGTCCATATTGGCGTCGCTGTAGCTGTTGAGGAAGGACTGCTTGTGCCAGTCGTGCGCTTTGCTGACTCGCTCAGCCTGACCAACATAAGCTCAACCGTCAAGGACCTAGGCGCACGTGCCAAAAACAAACAACTTCAGCCTGCTGACTGGGAAGGTAGTACCTTCACGATTAGCAACTTGGGAATGTTTGGCATTGAGGAGTTTACGGCCATCATCAACCCACCAGACGCTTGCATCTTGGCTGTTGGTGGCATCAAGGAGACTGTCATTGTCCGTAATGGCACCTTTGTCGCTAGCAATATCATGAAGGTCACACTCAGCTGCGACCACCGTGTAGTGGATGGAGCAGTAGGTTCTGCATTTTTGCAGACACTCAAAGCCCTCCTCGAGGATCCGATCAGGCTACTGGCCTAATCTTAAGGCTGGAACCCAACACAAGGGTCCAAGCCAATCATTTGCTCCGTATCATGCAAAAAGCTCAGCGTCGCTCTAGTAACGCTGAGCTTTTTTTTGAACATTAGGGCATTTTTCGCTAACACCAAAAATTTGGCTAACTGACAATTTTCAGTTGCAATATTTATCCTTTTCGTAAGTTAGATAGGCAATGAGGTGGATTATAATCGAAATCACCAAATAAAATTAGGCACCTAACTTGCTTTAAGCCTGTGCAAACAATCACTTTGGTTATGTAGTCATAGCAAAAAGTTAGCTATCTTGTAGTATATTGTATTACGATTATCACGACAGGGACATATCACACCCGCGAGGTCGTGATCGTTGCACGCAGCGGCCATCGGTTAGCTACTGTGGGAGAATAGGGCCAGAACTTTTTGCAGGACTGCGCACCAAAAAACGGAGATGACAGAAGAACCAATTTTTCAGCCTGAGGAACTCAGGCAATCCCTAAAGTCTGTTTTTGGCTACTCAACCTTCAGGGGAGAGCAACTTCAGATCATACAGAATATCCTAGCTGGGCACAACACCTTTGTCATAATGCCAACAGGCGCTGGCAAGTCCTTGTGTTATCAACTGCCCGCTATCGTCCAGACAGGTACCGCCGTGGTGATTTCGCCACTTATCGCCCTGATGAAAAATCAGGTCGATCAGCTAAATGCGGTTGGCGTCAATGCCCAGTTCCTGAACTCCACGCTTACGAAGGCAGAAATGACCCGCGTCAAGAAGGAGGTTCTGAATGGCGAAGTCAAGTTACTATACGTTGCGCCAGAGTCCTTGACTAAAGAGGAGAACATTATCTTCCTCAAAAAGGCTAACATTACGTTTGTCGCCATCGACGAAGCCCATTGTATCTCCGAGTGGGGACATGACTTCAGGCCAGAGTACCGGAGGATCAAGAACATCGTCGAGATGCTAGATCGTCAACTGCCAATCATCGCCCTAACAGCTACTGCAACCCCCAAGGTCCAGCTGGATATCCAGAAGAACCTCAATATGGAGGATGCCAACCTGTTCAAGACATCCTTCAACAGGGCTAACCTTTATTACGAAGTCCGTGCAAAGGATGATCCGAAAAAGCAATTAGTTCGGTTTATTAAGAACCACAAAGGCAAGAGCGGCATCATTTATTGCCTATCGCGCAAACGAGTTGAAGAAATTGCGGAGTTCCTCCAAGTCAATGACGTAAACGCCGTTCCATACCATGCAGGCCTGGACGCTGCAACACGTATGAGAAATCAGGACGCATTCCTGAACGAAGACTGTGAGGTAGTTGTCGCAACTATTGCCTTCGGAATGGGGATCGACAAACCTGATGTTCGGTTCGTGATCCATTATGACGCTCCTAAATCGCTAGAAGGTTATTACCAAGAGACAGGACGTGCTGGTCGGGATGGGCTAGAAGGTCACTGCCTGATGTTCTTTAGCGAAGAGGACATCACTAAGCTCGAAAAATTCCATAAGGATAAGTCAGTCACAGAGCGTGAAAATGCTAAGTACCTCCTTGAGGAAATGAGTGACTATGCCAATAGTAGTGTCTGTCGTCGTCGGCAGTTGTTGCACTACTTTGGCGAGTACATGGAGAAGGACTGTGGATTCTGCGACAACTGCAAAACCAGAGCTGAGCATCATAAGTACGAAAAAGAAGTCGTCTTGGCTCTTGAGGCTGTCGACCAAACAGATGCCAGATTTGCGATCCCGCACTTGGCAGACGTCCTGACCGGTACCATCAATGACTATACCGAAAGTTATAGCCACCAAAACCTACCGATTTGGGGCAAAGGCAACGATCGGGATATTGTGTTCTGGAAGAGCCTGCTTCGTCAAGTCCTTTTAGCAGATCTGCTCGAAAAGGACATCGACCAAGTTGGCCTAGTCAAACTCTCAATAAAGGGGAAAGAATATCTCAAGCACCCCTACCCTGTTGTCATCTACAAGAACCATGACTTCAGCTCTGCAGAAGCTGATACCGATGGTGAAGATGACAATCAGCGTGTTGCTGCCTGCGACGAAAAGCTATTTGAGCTTCTGAAACAGGAGCGGAAACGCATTGCTAAGTCCAAGGGTCTGCCACCTTACGTTATTTTTTCTGACCCATCGTTAGAAGAAATGGCTACTACCTATCCCACCAACGAATATGACCTCTTGCAGGTATCGGGTGTGGGCCAAGGCAAGGCTACTAAGTTTGGTAAGCCCTTTATGGAGCTGATCAAGAAGTATGTCGAAGAAAACGACATCGAGACCGCAAGTGATGTTGTTGTAAAGTCGGCCATCAACAAGAGCAAGTCCAAGATCAGCATCATCCGCAAGATCGACCTTAAGGTGGATCTAGAGGAAATTGCTGAGTCCGAAAACATTGAGATGAACGACCTCCTGACCGAGATCGAACATATTTGCTACAGCGGAACCAAGCTTCATCTAGGTTATTATGTCAACCAAATTCTGGATGATGAACGCCAACAAGAGATCGTTGACTATTTCATGACCTCGGAGTCTGATGAGCTGAATGTAGCCTTGGAGACCTTAGGAAACGAATATACAGAAGACGAGCTGCGCGTGATGCGCATCAAATTCATGTCAGATGTGGCTAACTAGGCCTATAAGTCATTATTTACAGCAACAAAAGCAGGCCAAGGACCTGCTTTTGTTGTTTAGGGATTATTAGCCATCAGCAAGTTTTTGTTAGCAATGCCGAACAAAAATGAACCCACCAGACGGAGCTTAGACCTTGACCAATAGGATAACTAAGCTTTAGATTTTCGCCGATCCGCTCGGCTGCGCTTGAGCATCAACTCGAGTTTGTAGGCATCTAAAAGCCATAGAGATGGTTGGCTAGACAAAAGGTTTAGGCGCACATACCAACCAAAAATGGCAAAAAACACGCCCAATAACCACCCTAACAAATGACCATCAAATCGTTTGAAGGTTGAGTGCAGGCGTGTGTCTTGCCCGATTCCTTGGTATACACTCAGGTCATAAAAGTTCTGGACTGCCGCCTTGACCTTTTCCAGATATTCTGCACTTGGCTCAAGGCCAAGATGGATGACAGGATTCTGGATATGGTGGACCGTTGCACGTGCCTTGTCTAGGGCATACCCCAGCTTGGTGTCCTCATGTCCGTATGTCCTGATGCGCTCGTCAAGACCAGTGGCTAGGAAAACCGACCGTTTGATTAGCAGGTTGTTGAGTGTGATGGAGGCGTGTTTGGCCCTATTGCGCAAATCAGCGGTGATTTGCTCGCGCCGCCTCCCATAGACCCAACGTAACATAACCGCAGGGGAAGGGCACTTTTCCTCATAGATTGTCCCACCCACAATGGCATCATAGTCCTGCCAATACATTAGGTAATGCTGGATGTAGGTCTCATCTGGCAAGCCAGAGTCCGCGTCGATGAACAATAAATGGCTGTAACGACTTTCCTTGGCCAGCAGGTTCCGGATTGCTGAACGCCCTATGTTGGCCGGTATCCTTTTAAGTAACAACGACGGGGACTTAATGTCCTGCAATAATTGCCAATCTGGATTTTGCTGAGGCGAGGCATCGTCATAAACCAAAACCTCATAGCTAATCTGTGTGAGGCGAAGCTGTGAAAGGAGATTCCTGACTAAATCCCGTACATCCACATTATAGACAGGGATAAGGACCGATAAGCCGGGTGGAACAGGGGTAGTATGGGTATTGGCCTCCACTGACTACAGATTTTGGCCATTGAAACTGGCTACATCTCGCTCTGACAAGCTCCCATTGGCCACCTGCAGAATCCTACCCTTAAAGCTCTTGACTAGGCCTAAGTTATGCGTTGCCATCAACACAGTAGTGCCAGCATTACTGATCCGCTGAAAAATGGACATAATTTCGTTGCTAGCTTCTTGGTCGAGGTTGCCGGTAGGCTCGTCTGCGATTAGCAGTTTAGGTTCATTAAGCAATGCACGAGCGATGACCACGCGCTGTTGTTCGCCACCAGAGAGCTGATAAGGCATTTTGTTAGCAACAGTGCCAAGACCGACCTGCATCAGGACTTCGGCTTGGCGGTGTTTCATTTTAGCAGAATCGGTCCAGCCAGTGGCCTTCATCACAAAGGTGAGATTTTCGGCAACCGAACGATCAAAAAATAACTGGAAGTCCTGAAAGATGATACCAAGACTTTTTCTGAGGTCTGGGATCTGGCTTGGCTTTATGTTCAGGAGATCGTGCCCCGTGACGATAGCCTTAGTACCAGCGTTCTGTCCTTTGCCAATTTGTAAGTCAGCGTATAAAGTCTTGAGAAGGCTGGTCTTACCTTGGCCTGTTTTGCCAATTAGGTAAGCCAGTTCGCCTTTACCTAGCTCTAACGTAACGTTGGCTAGGATTGGTTGACCTGCTTGGTCAACCCGGAGGTGTTGGAGTGCAATTATGGGCTCAGTGCCGATCATACCTACAAAGTAAGCATCTGAAGTTTACCGAACGGCAAACTGGCTATTAATTGCTCGAGTTGGACCTCTTTACCGTCCAGCCCATATCGATCCAGATTCTTGAGTGGTCTATCAGCCCTAAAGTAGGCTACCAGCACAAATGCATCGTCTCGCAACTGGATGTAGTCAGGGATTTTTGCCTTGCCCTTCACCTTAATGATGTACATACCCTCTCAGAAAATAAAGTGTAAAAAAACGACCTAAACTAGCTGTATCGCCAACCAAACCAATAGGAAATCAAGAAAAATTGGTCCCACTTGCGATTTAAATGTATACATCTAACCCGAAAATTCCAGTTTTGTTACCCCAAATTCTAACAAGATTGCTCAAATTGCGGTACATTAAATCAATATTAATTCTGTAATTCCCAAATGCCTACCTCTACATTACCGCGCCAAACGCAACCAAAGCCTGTGTTGTTTATCCTGACTCTCGGGATCATGTTGCTTTGGGCTGGTCCAATACGCAGCCAATCC
>CANHWS010000007.1 GCA_947464365.1 Cytophagaceae bacterium
AATGGGTGCAACAGCGCTAAAACTTGCTCCAGGAACTGGTGTGTAGCAGCCAAGGTTTGCGCATCGATCGGGGCCTGATAAGCAGGTTTGATCAGCTCGAGGTACCATGCGCAGAAATCATCCCAGACTAGTTTATAGGTGGTCATCAGCGCCTCACTCATCCTGAACTTGTCATACAGGTCGTTCACCTCGGTGATAGCTTGGCTGATGCGGCTGCTAAACCAGGCGATGGCAACTTTGTTGTCAGCAGGTTGGGCAAGGGTTTCATCCACCTGCCAGCCCTGGATTAGGCGGTAGGCATTCCAAATTTTGTTGCAGAAGTTGCGGCCCTGCTCCACGAGTTTTTCGTCATACGGCAAGTCGTTCCCTGCTGGTGAGCACAATAACATCCCAACCCGAACGGCATCGGCACCATATTGGTCGATAAGGTCCAGCGGATCGGGGCTATTGCCAAGGCTTTTGCTCATTTTCCGCCCTTGTTTATCCCGGACGATGCCAGTAAGGTAAACGTTGCGGAAAGGAGGCAAACCACGGTATTCATACCCCGCCATGACCATCCGAGCTACCCAGAAGAATAAGATCTCGGGCGCTGTAACGAGGTCGGCAGTAGGGTAGTAGTACTTGATGTCTTCGTTGTCCGGGTTTTCGAACCCATCAAACACCGAGATAGGCCAAAGCCAAGAGCTGAACCAAGTGTCCATTACATCCTCGTCTTGCTTCAGCTGATCAGCAGTGATGCCTGGGACCAAGGCTTGCGCCAAAGCCAATGCCTTTTCGTCCGAATTGGCGACCACAATCTGGCCATCAGGCAAGTAGTAAGCCGGGATCCGTTGCCCCCACCACAGCTGACGGCTCACGCACCAGTCACGGACGTTCTCCATCCAGACGCGGTAGGTGTTCTTGAACCTTGCAGGGTGCAGTTTGATGGTGTCGTTCATGACAGCATCAAGAGCAGGGCCAGCCAGTTCCTTCATTTTCAGGAACCACTGCAGGCTCAACCTTGGCTCGATGACAGCGTTGGTGCGCTCGCTGTATCCAAGGTTGTTTTTGATTTCTTCGACTTTCAGGATGTGGCCAGCCTCTTCAAGGTCTTGACCCATCAGCTTACGGGCCTCAAATCGGTCAAGGCCAATGTATTTCGGGATCCCGACCGCATCGCTCAGCGTGCCGTCGTCATTCAGGCCTTCGATGATGGGTAGGTTATGCCTAAGTCCGATTTCGTAGTCATTGATGTCATGCGCTGGGGTTACCTTGAGGCAGCCAGTACCAAACGCTGCATCGACATAATTATCTCCAATAATCGGGATCAGCCTGTCGGTAAACGGCACAATGACATGTTTACTTAGCAGGGCCTGATACCTTTCGTCATCTGGGTTGACAGCTATCGCAACGTCAGCCAAGATCGTCTCTGGCCGGGTAGTCGCTACAGTCAAGAACTCAGCAGTTGGTTTGCCACCAGCATCTGCAAAAAAGTACTTGACGTAAAACAGTTTGCTATTTACCTCCTTGTGGAAAACTTCCTCATCGCTGAGGGCTGTTTTGCCAATCGGGTCCCAGTTCACCATACGCAGGCCACGGTACATCAGGCCTTTGTTGTACAGGTCAACAAAGGTGTCGATCACCGCTGCCGACAGTTTGGGCTCCATCGTGAAACGCGTGCGGTCCCAGTCAGCACTGCAGCCTAGGTGCCGCAGTTGCTTCAGGATGATGCCGCCATATTTTTCTTTCCACTCCCAGGCCTGCTCCAAGAAGGCTTCTCGGCTGAGGTCCTTTTTGTGGATTCCTTCTGCCCTAAGCATCTGGACGACCTTTGCCTCAGTAGCGATGCTGGCATGGTCTGTACCCGGAACCCAACAGGCTTCCTTGCCTAGCATTCTTGCCCGCCTAACCATCACATCCTGGATCGTATTATTGAGCATGTGGCCCATGTGAAGAACACCTGTCACGTTTGGTGGTGGGATCACGACGCAATAGGGCTCCTTATCTGGGTTCGGCTTGCTAGCGAAATAGCCATTGTCGAGCCAGTATTGGTACCAGTGCTGTTCTACTTCGGAAGGGTTATAGGTCTTGGTGAGCTCCATGCTGTGCTAATGAGGGGTCTTGACAGGTATCCACTTGCCATTGAGGCCCCAAAGGGCTACAAACAGGCAAAGGGGCTGCAATTTAGTGATTTGGGCGGGATTTGGGGTGCCCGCCTAGTCAAGAATATCACGATCTGCCTACCAGAAATTAGGGCTAGTGAAGGGAGATTTTGTCTAAGTTTACAGGTGAAGGAAAAAGTGATTAAATCGCACGGTGTTTCATCTCAAACTTGAATGTGCCAGTCCAAAACTACAACTTTGTCGATTTTATTTTCGTGGCTATTATGTAATCGGATTGTTTGGATAACAATTTCTAATTGTTTTTCAGTTAGGCCAAATTGATTCATATCTAATCTTTATTTAACCGAATGTTGAAATCAGCTTTTACTTTGGTCCACGTAGTTAAGAAATGGGTGTCGATATTCTCTAATGCTGCCAACAAATCAGCGCGACCACACCTATGAGATAACCCATTACGAACATCTATCATCTGAAACATAACCTCTGGTTCGTCAATGAGATTGGCCGCAAATGCCTATTTGATTACCTATCTTGGGCTGATGTTGCCGATAGCTAATCCTTGGTATTCTAGATAATCCTTAAGGACTTTCCAAGCCAACTCCCAAGTGAATACAAAACGTAGAAATAGTCCCTCCATCGCCAGCTGAGACAGTTCCCCATTATGGTACTGGATAACTGCTTCCTCAAGTAAGTCATGAGCCTGTACGTAATTCTGGAACCGAAAGTGCCAGCGGGGTGTTTTTGGGGCGGTTTCCATGCTGGATTTAGAGGCTTGTTGATTTTTGAGTTAGTTTTCAGGTGCAAGATTAGCCAAATTTGGTAGGAGCATCCCCAGCAAGAGCATAAGGACATCACTCTTCATAGAAGACATCCCCATCAAATGCTTGACATAATGCTTCGAAATCGAGTCCGCATTTTGCGCATTCATATTGCACTTGCGCAGTTTCGACGAAGTTGGAAAATGTTTGTGGAAATCGAAAGGTTTGCCCTTCAGGATTGCAGTGGGTTATAAACTCCATATCATTGAGCTCAAGTTCGAATCCATTACTCAGTAACCACTCTGTTAGTTTATCAACGCTGAACCTAATGCTGTAGCATAAGTAGTTGTTGGGGGGGGGTAGTGAATTTTATGAAATTCATAAGCATTGCATTTGTTTTTTCCTGCAGTGGTGTAATTATTATTTTTCCATCCCTAATCGATACTTCTGAGGTAGGGAATAGGTTGCTAAGTATATTTATGTCGTCGATATTGCTAGCTTTCTCTAATGTATATGCCAGGACCTTGGATGCTAATTGTTTGGCCTTGGCCGCAGAAATATCACTATACATCATGATCCCGAAGTCTAAGAGGAGGCAATAGTAAACTATCTTACCATTGACTACCTGTTCCACACCTACCGAGGCAAGGTCAAGTAACTCGATATTGACCTCATTAGCGATCTGTATTTGCGGGGAGGTATCCATTGCTGTCTTCATTATCATGACTCGAGATTTGTGGTCCGAACGTGTTTATGAAATAAGGTTACAAAGCCCGTACCAAAAAAAACAACCCCTTACCCGCCATTCGCCAGCAAATACATTACCGCCATCCGGACAGCCACACCATTCTCAACTTGGTCTAAGATGACGGCATGTTCGCTGTCAGCCACATCACTGCTAAGCTCCACACCCCTATTGATGGGGCCTGGGTGCATAATGACCTTAGGTGCATCTAGTTTGTCAAGGCGGGCTTTATCAATCCCAAAGTAGCGGCTGTATTCACGCAAGGAAGGAAAGTATTGGATCTGTTGCCGCTCTAGTTGGATGCGGAGCACATTGGCCACATCGGCCCAGGCCAAGGCTGCATCTACATCATGGCTCACCTTGACACCTAACTGGTGCAAGTGCCGTGGGATAAGCGTGGTGGGACCACAAACCATGACCTCAGCACCGAGTTTCTGGAGGCAAAAGATATTGCTCAGGGCAACCCTGCTATGTGTGATATCACCAATGATGGCCACTTTTTTGCCAGCCACATCCCCTAGTTTTTCCTTTATCGTGAAGGCATCTAGCAAGGCTTGGGTCGGGTGCTCGTGGGTGCCATCCCCGGCATTGACGATATTGGCCGAGATATGTTGGGCCAAAAAGTGAGGTGCGCCGACACTGGCATGCCGCATCACAACCATATCTACCTTCATGGCCAAGATATTGTTGACAGTATCCAGCAAGGTTTCACCCTTCTTGACCGAGCTATTGCTGGCTGCAAAGTTGATCACGTCGGCACTCAGGCGTTTCTGAGCCAGTTCGAAGGATAGGCGGGTGCGGGTGCTATTCTCAAAAAAGATATTAGCTACAGTGACTTCCCGCAATGATGGCACCTTCTTGATTGGGCGGTTAAGGACCTCCTTAAAATAGCTCGCCGTCTCCAAGATCAGTTCGATATCGGCAGTGGTTAGGTTCTTGATGCCAAGGAGGTGCTTTACGCTCAGGACTTTCATCGGTAGGGTTTGAGTGGCTTCGAAGTTTCGGTCAAGCAGGTAGCTATTAGTACTAAGAGGGAAGGGAAGGGGCGTCTGGGCTCAAAAGCCAAACTTCATCCTGAGTGGCAGCGTTTTCGCCGGCCCAGTTGACCTGCACTCGTTCGTTGAAGCTCGAGTTTATACTAGTGCCGATGTAACTAGCTTCAATAGGTAGCTCACGGGCATAATATCGATCGATCAAGACCAGCAGCTCCACCTTACGAGGACGGCCATAGGCAATCATGGCGTCTAGCGCACTGCGGACAGTACGGCCTGTAAACAACACATCATCGATAAGGACTACACGTTTGCCTTCTATAACGTAGGGCACATGAGTAGCATTGGGCTGGAGTGGGGTGTCACGCCGCCTAAAGTCATCGCGGTGAAACGTAACATCAATCCACCCTAGGGCAACGGCCTGACCACTGATTTCGGAAAGCTTGGCCCCAATGCGTTTGGCCAATAAGGTCCCTCGTGGTTGGAGCCCGAGGATGACAGTTTCGGTAAGGTCCTCGTGGTTTTCTAATAACTGATGGCAGAGTCTGGTGAGCATCACCTCAATCCTCGGTGCCGAAATCAAGACCTTACTTGTCATATCACCTGTGTTGGTGCAGGGGCAGCAACTAGGACTGATAGACTTAGGATGTCTGGACTTAGTGCTAGCTTTTGTTTAGGATCAACCTGCAACCTTGCTGCAAATTAGCGTATGATATTGATAGCAATGGCACTGACCACATCAAAAACTTTTGCCCTTCACGATTGCAGATTGCCATCCGGCTGGTATGGTGCCAATGGGAGCTGCCATTTGCCTGCATACAACAACCTGTCGCTCACGAGGCATGGACCTAATTTTGCCCTTATCTTTGTGCTGATGAAGTTACCTATTCAACTTAATGTTGCCCACAGTTGGCAAACTACTAACGTAAGTAAACCCGCTAGGTTTTTCTCCATGGCCAAGATAGGAGTTTGGGGGCTCATAATCAGCCTGATAGGCTTATTGAGCAGTTGCCAGCAACATGATGTCGTTTTTCAGGACCAAGTAATTTTGGTAGACGGACAATGGGTGCAGGACAGCGCCAAAACCTTTGCCTTCCAGATCGATGATGTGCAGGCTAGCTACAACATCTACTACTTCATGCGCAACAACCTAGACTACCCCTACGCTAATATCTACCTTAAGGACGAGATCGTGGGCCCTGGAACAGCCAAACCGACAGGTAGCCTAAAGCAGTTCTTTTTGGCCAACCCCCAGACTGGCCAACCCTTAGGCAGTGGCTTGGCGGACGTGCGTGACAATACGTTACTTGCCTACAAAGAGGTCCAGTTTAAGCAACTTGGGCAGTATAAACTCAGCCTAAAGCAATACATGCGCCAGAGCACCCTGCCCGGAATTACTTGCGTTGGTGTCTTGGTCCAGAAGGTAAGTGCGGCAGAGTAGTGCCTTTACGATGTTCATCTTTCCTTGCTAATAGATGTCCCTAACGGGTTTTAGGAACCTTATTGAAACCAAAGCGACCGGCCAATTGGATGTTTGGCCAAATATCTGGCTGATAATATCAGCCTAGGTATTGGGAAATCGGAGTCCATGCCGTACTTTTGCAGTCCGTTTGCGGAGCCTGTTGTGATAACAGTCGCTAGCAGCGGGCATTTTATCAATTTTAACACGGTAAAAAGTGGATACTCTAAGCTACAAAACCATTTCCGCCAACGCTGCCACTATCGAGAAGAAGTGGGTGTTGGTAGATGCTGAGGCCGCTGTTTTGGGTCGTCTCGCGAGTAAAGTCGCGATGGTGATACGGGGAAAGCACAAGCCGAGCTACACCCCTCACGCTGATTGTGGTGACCATGTCGTCATTATCAACGCTGACAAAATCAAGCTTACCGGGAAAAAGTGGGACGAAAAAGTCTATACGCGCCATACAGGTTATCCTGGTGGACAGCGGTTTAACACTCCCCGCAGGCTGGCACGCGCTTCACGTTCGGCACAAATCATCGAACACGCCGTAAAAGGCATGTTGCCAAAAAACCGACTCGGTCGTAAGTTGTACACCCACCTTTATGTATATGAAGGGGCTGAACATCCACACGTTGCCCAGAATCCGGTAAAAATCAACCTGTAACCTGTAACCAGAGGGAGGACCGCATCACATGCAAGTCATTAACAAAATTGGGCGCCGCAAAACTGCCGTAGCCCGCGTTTATCTCAAGCCAGGGTCTGGGGTTATTACCATTAACCACCGCACGTTGGAAGATTATTTTGGCGTCGAAACGCTCCGCACAATTGTGCAGCAGCCTTTCCACACGCTCGAAAGCCAAGGCAAATGGGACGTCTACGCGAACGTTAAAGGTGGTGGCATCAATGGCCAAGCCGAAGCGATCCGCCATGCCATCTCACGCGCACTTGTTGCTGACACCGAAGAAAACCGCCCTGCTCTCAAGAAGGAAGGTTTCCTTACCCGCGATCCGCGTATGGTCGAACGCAAGAAGTATGGTCGTCGCAAGGCACGTCGTCGTTTCCAGTTCAGCAAGCGCTAGTCAGCCTTGCCCAATTGGTTACACGCATTTGCGTTTGCCTTTCACACCTCAAAATAATCTTTCATCCTTTATTGATCCTCTATCATGGCTCAAAAAGTAGAATATAAAGACCTGTTGAATGCAGGGGTACACTTTGGTCACCTGACCCGCAAGTGGGACCCACGTATGGCGCCATACATTTTCATGGAGCGCAACGGCATTCACATTATCGACCTTAACAAGACCCTCACGAGCCTCGAGCAAGCAACCGCTAGCATCAAGAGCATCGTTAAGTCTGGTCGTAAAATCATGTTCGTGGCCACCAAAAAGCAGGCCAAAGAACTAGTCGCCGCCGAGGCTTCTCGCCTCAAGATGCCATTCGTTTGCGAGCGTTGGTTGGGTGGCATGCTTACCAACTTCGTGACCGTACGCAAGTCGCTCAAGAAGTTGACCATGATCGAAAAACTCCTCAAGGACGAAACTACCAGCGCTAACCTGAACAAAAAGGAAAAGCTGATGTTGAGCCGTGAGCGCGAAAAACTCATCCGTGTCTTGGGTGGTATCAACGACATGCAACGCCTACCAGCTGCGCTATTCATCGTTGACATCAAGAAGGAACACATTGCTATCGCTGAGGCCAAAAAACTGGGTATCCCTGTTTTCGCCATGGTCGATACCAATAGCGACCCAACATCTGTAGAGTTCCCGATCCCGGCCAATGACGATGCTTACAAGTCGATCGCCGTTATTACCTATGCCGTTGGCCAAGCCATCGAAGAAGGTCTGATGGAGCGTCGTCGTGACAAAGAAGATGACCGTAGTGATGACGAAATCATGATCGCTGCCGAAGTTGTTGCTCCTGCCGCCGCAGCTGCTACAGCCGAAGTTATCGCTGATGTCGTTGCTGCTCCTGCTGTCGAAGAAATCGCAGACGTTCCTGCAACGCCAGAAGCTAGCGCTGAGTAATTAGCATAGCCGCAATAGCAAACAATCTAAGTTTCCAAAAAAGGGACAATCTGAAAAGACTGTCCCTTTTTGCATTAAATTCCCGTTTGCTTGCCCCATTTTTTGCGTAGGTAATTACCTTTGATGATGTTGTTTAGGCCAGCGGTCTTTGCAAATTAGTTGGTCGGATTTAGTCGGCACATACCTGAAGTTACCTATTGTAGTATCCCTATTTGCCAATTTCTGAAAGTGTGCCATATAGGCCAAACTACCCTCCCAGATCAGTTATGCAAACACCCGTTGCCGTCCTAAACCATTACAACCTACAGCCATTCAATACTTTTGGTATACGGGCTTATGCACGACAGATCGCCTTCGTCAGTTCGGTTCCAGAATTAGATTACTTGCGTGAGCTCGGACTTTACGAGCTTGAAGCTCCTTTAGTTTTGGGTGGTGGCAGCAATATGTTGCTCATGAATGACCTCGACCGTTTGGTCATCGTTAATCGACTCAGGGGACGGACCATTGTTGCCGAGGATAGCGCAACCATCACCGTTCGCTGGGCAGCTGGCGAGGTTTGGCATCAAGTCGTTATGGATTCGATTGCTATGAGTTGGGGCGGTATCGAGAATTTGGCACTGATCCCTGGCTGTATAGGAGCCGCACCAATCCAGAATATCGGTGCTTATGGTGTCGAGCTTAAGGATGTTTTTGTCCAAGCAGACGCTTATGATTTGCGCACAGGCGAGATCAAGACATTTTCCTTAACAGATTGCCAATTTGGGTATCGTGAGAGCATTTTCAAACAAGCGTTGAAGGGTAAGGTGCTGATTACCTCTGTGACATTACGGCTGAGTAAACCTGGTTTTCATCAGCTCAAGTTGGGCTATGGTGCAATTCAGGAAACACTAGAGAACAATGGGGTGATTGTTTCTGGCCAATTGCCAACCATTAATGATGTGGCAAAGGCTGTCATCAGCATTCGGCAAAGCAAACTGCCAGACCCAGCAGTAGTAGGCAATGCAGGTAGTTTTTTCAAAAACCCTGAGATCCCTCAATCACAATTTGAGGCCCTAACCCATACCTACCCGACGATGCCGCACTATCCTGCACCTCATGGTTTGGTCAAGGTCCCTGCAGGTTGGCTAATCGAACAAGCGGGCATGAAAGGTTACAGGGCTCGCTCATGCGGCGTGCACGACAAACAGGCTCTAGTCTTGGTCAACTATGGCTCTGCTACTGGGGCCGAGCTCATTGCCTTGGCAGAGTTGGTCATTGATAGGGTGGAGGCCAAGTTCGGCATCAGGCTAACTCCCGAAGTCAACTGGATCAGTTAGTTAGCTTAAGAATTACCCCTAAAAACAAAAACCTGACGGGTAGCTTGCGCCAGAGCCATCAGGAATACCGTTGCAAAAGTAGCAACAACAAAGGCCTATTTCAAGAGCCTTGTTACTTGGGATTGTGGATTCCCGAACTCGGAGATTCGCCTTTTCAATAACTTATTACACCAACTCCTTACCATAATCATTGGCTGCCTCCTGCAGTTCGTGCGAGGCTTCGTCACCAAGGTATTTGTCAATCAGGTTATGGGCTAAGTAGAGCACAGGTGTCATCCCGATCGCGACTGCACCCTTGTAGATGTAGTTGATGATGCTAACGGCAATCACCTGATCCCAGGACCAGATACCGAATACCTTAAAGGCAATCACCAATACCACAAAGCTGTCAATCAACTGACTGACCAGCGTGCTGCCTGTGGCGCGGAGCCAGATCATCTTTGAGCCTGTTTTGCTGCGCAGCCAATGAAACACCATCACGTCCAGCAGCTGACCAATCAAGAAGGCAGTCAAGGAGCCAATAATAATCCCTAATCCTTGTCGAAAAATGGTGCTAAACGCCATGTTGATATCAAAGCCAGGATTCTTGGCGTTGCCGGCATAGAGTCCAACCCAAAAAGAGGCAGGCGTCAAGTAGGTCACTAAGGTGATCGCTACAAACATATAGGCGATAAAGCCCGCCGCCATATAGCTGATTTTGCGCACCCCAGCCTTGCCAAAATACTCATTGATCAAGTCGGACGTGATGAAGACAACTGGCCAGATCATAACCCCAGCTGATAGATTAAAGTCTAGTGCTTGTTTTCCAAGTAGTGGGATTTGGGCAGGGTTGAACCCTAGGGTTTGTTCCAAAGAAAAGATTTTGACCCCTATGATTTCAGCCACGATCGCATTGGTAAGGAACAAGGCACTCAGGAACATAAACAGATTTTGCTGCTTACGGCCTAGGGTCGGCATTCGATTGCTGCTAGTAGGTGCTTTTGGAGCTGTATCTGATCCCGACTGAGGCTTGGGCATTATTGCTGGATGCGTGTTTGACGTTCGATGCTAGGTGCAGTTCTGCCTGTGCAGCCTTACCAAGTAGTTGGATAACAACTTTTGTAGCTTATAGTTTTTTGATCTTGATATTCCGGAACCAGACCTTGTCTCCATGGTCCTGAAGGCCGATACGGCCTACTTTGGCACGGCCATAACCAGAGTACTTCTTGAACTTGCTGGCAGCCACCAAGGCCTCCCACTCTGGTGTCCAGAGGGTATAGCTCACGACCAATGTGCCATTAAGCCAATGCTCAACCTTGCCTTTGTTGACTACAAGTTTGGTGTGGTTATATTCCCCGACAGGTTTGGTATGGCCTGGTACTGGGGTGATGAGGTCATAGTTAGCACCAGCTCGGTGGTTTTCGTATTGACCGTCTTTATGGCCCTCATTATCCAGGATTTGGTACTCAGGGGCGGTATTCCAGATGCTTTTGTATTTGGCGGTATCCTCGTTAACTAGGTAAAACAGGCCACTGTTGCCATTGGTGCTAATTTTCCAGTCCAGCTCAAGGATAAAGTTCTCGTAGGCCTTGTCAGTCACGATGTCACGTCCCTGGCCTTGGCTGAGGTGGATGGCTTCATCGTCCACAACCCATTGGGGCCGCACACCATTAGTGCCGTAATTATGCCAACCCTTGAGGGACTTTCCGTCAAATAGCAGTTTATAGCCTGCACGACGCTCGTACTTCATTAGCGTGTTGTTTTGGGCATTGGCTTTAGTGTTTGTCAGGACCAGACCTAGCCCCAAGGCTAAGATAAAAGACAAGCGACTAACCAAGTGGCCGAAGGATTGTGAGCGGATCATAAAGCGTGCAGTTCTGGTTTTGAGGGTCTGAAGCAGCATTTAGATGCTACAGCTTTTAGTACAGGATTTCTGGTTTTGGCGAAAGCCTAGAGTAGGTACTGGCTAACAATCTGAGCGGTTTTAGCCTGCCAAATAGCCAAGACAATATTACGGCGAAATCTGACAGCTATTGATCCCGCATGTGGCCTAGTTGCCTTAAATTGCGGACATGAAACGCAGCACCGTCAATGCGGCCATACAAAAGGCCCAAACCATTTTTGCGCAACATGGTTGGATTTTGCCACCTGCTCCTCGTTGGGATGTTACAGACTTTGGCCTTGGCAACTTCGAGCGCGAAGGGTTGCTTCTGATTAACCTAGCTGAGGAGATAGAGTATTGCGAGAAGCTCATGCTTGCCTTTCAGGATCAAGTCACGCCCGCGCATTACCACAAGCAGAAAAAGGAAGATATCATCGCCCGCTTTGGTGACCTAGCTGTACAACTCTGGTCTGTTTCGCCTGATGCCGCTACAGGTCCTGATGCTGTGGTCAAAATCAATGGGGCCGAAGTGTCAGTGCCTTTCGGCCAGATCGTCACAATCCCAGCAGGTCAGCGCATCACGCTTGTGCCAGGGGTTTGGCATGCATTCTGGTCTGCCACGCCTTATTGCGTCATTGGAGAGGTTAGCACCGCTAATGATGATGCCAATGATAATTTTTTCATCAACCCTGACATTGGTCGGTATGCCGCCATTGAAGAGGACGAACCTGCTTTGCTTAAGCTGGTGAGTGACCAATAGACAACATCAACTAGTTCGGTCCAGAGCCTCGGTCACCTAGTTGTTGACCCTAAGGTCTGGACCTCACGTATCGCTCTAATAACAACTGTCATTACTTTCATTGATCACTGATGTCCGATTCCTCTAGCCAAATCCAGTTTAATAATCTGCCCGAAAAGCCCGAAAACACAAAGGCTTGGCAACTTCGGCTGCAGCGCTGGATGGGCCAGCTAGACCAACAGTTAGGGCCGCCAAATGACATTATGCTGATCCCGACCGAGAATGAGCTACCAGATGTTGTCGTTGTGGTATACCATAATTGGCAGCAACCAGAACGCACTCTTTCGCTGACCTTTGGGGTGTCTGAGTGTCATGAGCAAGCCAATGGGCAATACCTGCCAGAGCTCGCCCTCTTGGTTGACAGCACTAGTACCAAATGGTCTGAGTACCTAGGTTACCTCGTAGTCTGGATGCGGACTTTTGAACCGTTTCAGGTAGGCTCTACCTTTGACATGAGTGCCCCATTTGCTTTTCCATCTTTGATGGACGGATTTGTCCTAGATAGCCTTGATGACAGCCTTGCTAAGGACTTCCCGAAGTTTAAGATGTTGACCTTTAAGCTGAAGTACCTTCAGGCGATCCCGATTTATCGCCTTGAGCAACAATTGCTCATGAAGGCAGGTCTCAACAAGTTTAAGGCCTTTCCTGGGTTTGAGCCCTATAATGTCCTTCGGCCCAATATTGCCGAGTCGATTACTCAGAACTAATTCCATTCTCTTGCTGGAGGAACGAGAACGCGGTAGTGCACTGCTCTGACCACTTGGCTAACCCACGAATTTGAGCCCAATAATCGAGGCTATTAACAGGAACAGAAACGTCACCCGCCAAATTGTGACGGGTTCGTTCCAAAAGAAGATACCCACCAAAACGGTACCTAACGCACCAATGCCTGTCCAGACGGCATAGCCAGTACCGAGAGGGATAACCTCAAGGGACTTGTTTAGCAATAAGATGGATGCAGTCATGAACACTGCAAAGCCTGTTGTCCAGCGCCAGTCGCTGAAGTTATCTGATAACTTCATGCAGGTCGTGAAGCCCACTTCGCATAGGCCTGCAATAACTAAAAGTAGCCAAGCGGTCGTTTGAGTCATATTAGCGGTGCAGATTTTTGAGGCTTAGAGCGCAAATTGCGATCCACAATCCAAAAACAGACATGATCCTTTCTTTTTTCAATCACATGCTTGAGTTGCTCAGTCAAGCATCCAGGCACATTGTTTTGGCCTTCAACAGTAACAGATCCTCCCAAGCCATCCTTTTGCCAGTCAAGGTCAGGCCAACACCCCCCCCAATGTTTGTATTGGCTGTCCTTATTTCAGTCGGAGTTTTGGTGTCTGCCCAGGCCCAAAAGCCAAATGCGAGCCTCAAATCTGCCAACAAGGTTAACAAAAAGTCAGGCCAAAGCTCAGTCAAAGCAACTACGGACCTAACTGCTACTCAAGCTGCCAACTCAGAAACAGTGCCGAGCCAAAGTAGTCCATCCTTCTCTGGGTCAGCCGTTCTCCAAAAACGAAACCAAGACCAACAAGACTCAGTCCACTCAGTTGTAAAACAACTATTAGGTCACCTTACTGGCCCAGTCGGAAAGAAACGGGACTGGGAGGCGGTACGTAAGTTGTTTTTGCCCGAAGCCAATATGGTTGTAAACGGAGCAAAGGGCGTTAAAGTCTTGCCAGCCTCCACACTTTGGCTCAATGGTGATAGCCTTTATGGGAAGGTAGCCTTCCAAGAAGCTGAGTCTAGTTTTGCCTGCCAGATCAGTGGGACGATTGCCACCGTACAACAAGGCTACTTTTGCGCCGTCAATAACAAGCCTAGCCATTATGGTACCAATGTATATACCTTGATTAAGCGCCCAGAAGGTAATTGGCAGATCAACCATTTGGCCTGGTATCAGTTGCCGATAAAATAAGCTGCTGAGCGGCTTGCGATCAATTGGAGGTGGATTGCCTTACCACTGTTGGTTTTTTCGTTACTTGCAGGGTAGGGGATACTGAAGCAACCAAATGTTAGATGAGGTGGTTCCAGATGACCTACGAATACGTCAAGTTCCTTCAGCACCTCAAACGACAAAACCAATGGCCAAACGCAGTGCCAGTATTTATGACCGCCGCTCAGGGTTCAAGACTGGGGTTGTCATCATGGCATTGGTGATTGGTGTTTGGTCCTTGTTTTATACCAATAGGCTGGTGCAGCAGCTTGCAGACCGTGAGCGTAAACAAATTGACCTCTATGCCAAGGCATTGGCGCGACTAGCTACTACAGAAGAAGGGCCTGAACAGTTGTTCCTGATCCATGACGTACTGGAGGCTAATAAGTCGGTTCCTGTAATACTTACTGACGAGAAAGAGAACTATGTCAGCCATAACAACTTTGAGATCCCGGTCAAGCTAAAGGATGAAGCCCGCACTAAGTACATCAAGCGCCAGATTGAAGAAATGCGTGCGCAATACCCACCAGTTGAGCTCAAGATAGAGGCTTATGGTATCAAACAGCTAATCTTCTATAAGGACAGCGATATTATAACCCTCTTACGCTACTATCCTTTGGTACAACTCTCGGTGATAGGCATCTTTGGTTTCGTGGCCTATCTGGCCTTTAGCACTAGCCGCAGGGCTGAGCAAAACCGTGTCTGGGTAGGCCTTGCCAAGGAAACAGCCCACCAGCTTGGTACCCCGCTCAGCAGTCTATTGGGTTGGGTCGAGTACATGAAGGTGACCCCTGCTTTCGCTGACGACGAAACAGGTGTCGTCCATGAGCTAGAAAAAGATGTGGAGCGCCTCCAGATGATCGCCAACCGATTTAGTAGTATCGGCAGCACCGTCCAGATCACACTTGAGCCTGTCACCGATACCATACGCTCGACGATCAATTACCTCAGCAAACGGATATCGCATAAGGTCAAGATTGAGGTGCATGAAGAGGGAGACGAAACCAACGAGGTTTTTAGCCCAGCTGAGGCCATGCTGAACAAGCCCTTGTTCGAGTGGGTGATTGAGAATATCTGTAAAAACGCTGTGGACGCCATGAACTCATCAGGCCATATCGGAATCAAGGTTTGGCAGCTGCCTGAGGGGGTTGTCGCGATCGACATCACCGACACTGGCAAAGGCATGACCAAACTCCAGATGAAGCGGGTTTTTGATGCTGGCTTCACGACAAAAAAGCGCGGATGGGGCCTTGGTCTAACCCTCACCCGCCGCATTGTCGAGGACTATCACAAGGGTAAAGTCTGGGTCTTTAGGTCAGAGATAGGTAAAGGGACCACCTTTCGCATCGTGCTGGGGCGCCGTACAGACTTTGGCGTGACTGAAGAGGCCCGATTTAGCTAGGATCTTTGGCCAGCATCATGAGGACTTTTTTGATCGGCTAAATCGGCAGTGGCCCTTATCTTTGTGCCATGCACCAATCCGACGTTACGGCTGAGTCCACCATCCTCAGCATGACCTACAACCGATACAATTACACAGACCAACAGCTCCTCAGCCTTTATTATGAGCTGCTGAAACCTAGGATGATCGAGGAGAAAATGCTTATCCTACTGCGTCAAGGTAGGGTTAGCAAATGGTTCAGCGGTATAGGCCAAGAGGCTATTTCCGTTGGGCTCACCCAAGCCTTGCATCAGGACGAGTTTATACTGCCTTTGCATCGGAATCTTGGCGTTTTCACTGGACGCAACCTGCCCTTACCTAAGCTCTTTGCCCAGCTTCAGGGCAAGAAGTCAGGCTACACCAAAGGTCGTGATCGGTCATTCCACTTCGGCACGGTTAAGCACCATGTCGTCGGGATGATTTCGCACCTTGGCCCACAAATGGCCCTAGCTGACGGCATTGCACTAGCCAATAAACTTGGCAATGAAGCCAAGATAAGTGCCGTCTTCAGTGGCGATGGTGGCAGTAGCGAAGGTGACTTCCACGAGGCACTAAACGTGGCAGCTGTGTGGGAGCTACCGGTTCTTTTCGTGATCGAAAATAATGGTTACGGCCTGAGTACCCCAAGCAACGAACAGTTTAGGTTCAAACACTTCGTAGATAAGGGGCCTGGTTATGGCATGCGTACCGTCCAGATCGATGGCAACAACATTCTGGAGGTCTATCATGCCATTAACCAGCTTGCCGAAGAGATGCGCCAAAATCCGCATCCGGTGCTGCTGGAGTGCCTTACCTTCCGGATGCGTGGCCATGAGGAAGCCAGCGGTACCAAGTATGTTCCGCAACATCTGTTTGATGTATGGGAAAAAAAGGATCCCCTAATCAATTACCAGAACTGGCTCAAACAAGAAGGTGTCCTAAGCGACGCTCTAGAGTTGGAATACCGTGCTAGCATCAAGGCTGACATTGAGGAGGCCATCTCGATTGCCTTTCCCGAAGCCGAGCCCGTGCTAGATGTAGAGGAGGAGCTAACCGACCTGTTTGCACCACATCCATTCAGCATCACCTTACCTAAGTCTGCTGCCACCACCGAAAAAAGGCTGGTCGATGCCATTAGCGATGGTCTGCGCCAGTCGATGGAGCGATTCCCGAAATTGGTCTTGATGGGGCAAGATATTGCCGAGTATGGTGGTGTTTTCAAAGTCACTGAAGGTTTTGTTGAGCAGTTTGGCAAGGGGCGTGTCCGCAATACCCCGCTTTGCGAGTCGGCCATTATTGGTGCTGGCCTCGGCCTCAGCATCAAGGGGTACAAAGCCATGGTCGAGATGCAGTTTGCAGACTTTGTGACCGTTGGCTTCAACCAGATTGTGAACAACCTGGCCAAGCTATATTGGCGTTGGGAGCAAAATGCGGATGTGGTGGTCCGGATGCCGACTGGGGCTGGTGTGGGTGCAGGACCATTCCACAGCCAAAGTAATGAGGCTTGGTTTTTCCATGTCCCGGGCCTCAAGATCGTCTATCCTTGCAATCCATCGGACGCCAAAGGTCTGCTTTGCGCTGCCCTTGAGGATCCAAACCCGGTCCTTTTCTTTGAACATAAAGCCATGTACCGTAGCCAAAGTGGCGAGGTCCATGACGACTACTACACCTTGCCGATTGGTGTGGCCCGCCGTGTGCAAGAAGGGGAATCTGTCTCGATCATCACCTATGGCATGGGCGTGCATTGGGCCACTGCCTTGGCAGCCCAGCATCCCGAATATAGCCTAGATATCATAGACCTCCGGACCTTGTTGCCATGGGACAAAGAAATGGTAGCAGCCTCAGTCACCAAAACAGGTAAAGCCCTCATCCTCCACGAGGACACCCTCACAGGTGGCATCGGAGCTGAGATCGCAGCCTGGATTGGCGAGCATTGTTTCCAACAGCTGGATGCACCTGTAATGCGGGTCGGCAGCCTTGACACACCTGTCCCTTTCGCTCCAAGCCTTGAGGTCGACTACCTGCCAACCAAACGTTTGGCTGAAGCCGTCGCAAAACTGATCCAGTGGTAGGGTAGGGCCTATTCATAGATCCCTCAATGACAAAAGCCTAGCAATTGCTAGGCTTTTGTCGTTATCCAATTGGGTATTAATGTGGTTGCAAACGGCAGGTTTACTCTCCCATCACGTTGCCTAGCATGCCAGACATCATGTCTTTGAACTGGAGGCCGTTGTGGAGGCTGCCGCGGCTAACCAAGCCATACTCAGCCATGCCGTGTAGTGCAAACTCCATCATGAACAACAGCTCAGTACCCTCCACTTTCGGGAAGTATTGGTGGACTAGGCCGTACAAACCATTGATGCCATATAAAGTCTGCTCATACTGTTCGGCGGTTGCATTGTTGAGCAGATCCACTTGGTTGCCATCGCCAAACCAATCCTGAATGGCGGTGTATGGGTTGGCTACAGGGGCGCCTTCCTTGTCCTTCTTCTTTTTCTTGAGTTTCTCGGGGTCAGGAAGATAGTCTAGGTATTGTGCCCTGATGGCCTTGCCAATCAGGTTTTGGGCTACGAGGCCTGCGCCTTCTTGTTCACCTTCGTATACCAGTTCGATTTTGCCCGTGATGCTAGGCAAAACACCCCAAAGGTCAGCGATGCGGGCAGTGGTTTTGGCTTCTTGGTTGATCAGAATGCGCCGCTCGGCAGCAGAATAGAGGTTCTCGAGTGCTGAGATCGTCAAACGGGCACTAACGCCACTTTTTGCATCTACATACTCGCTTTGGCGGGCCTGGATCGCGATTTGCTCAATCAGGTCAAGTGCCAAAGACGGCACCTCAATGCTGCTAAGCTGGCTAGGTTTGATTTTGGCCTCTTGGCTCGTGATCATCCTACCGATGCTGATATGCCCAGGATAGTGGGTGATGATCTGTGAGTCAATCCGGTCCTTAAGTGGTGTGACGATGCTGCCACGGTTGGTATAGTCTTCTGGGTTGGCTGTAAAGACAAACTGAAGGTCTAGCGGTAGCCGTAACTTAAAGCCACGGATTTGGATGTCGCCTTCTTGCAGAATGTTGAACAAGGCCACCTGAATCCTAGGTTGGAGGTCAGGCAACTCATTGATCGTGAAGATACAACGGTGCGCCCTTGGGATCAGGCCATAGTGAATGGTGCGTTCGTCGCTGTATGGCAGCTTGAGTGTTGCCGCCTTGATCGGGTCAGAGTCACCTATGAGGTCGGCTACGCTGACATCTGGGGTTGCTAGTTTCTCAACATACCTTTCGTCCCGATGTAGCCAGGTGATTGAGGTCTCGTCGCCTTTTTCGGCGATCAAGTCTATCGCAAACCTACTTAACGGATTGAGCGGATCGTCATTGAGCTCGCTACCCACCACAACAGGTATGTACTCGTCTAGCAGTTTAACCATCAGGCGAGCTAATCTAGTTTTGGCTTGTCCACGAAGGCCTAGCAGCAAAATGTGGTGCTGGCTCAGGATGGCGCGCTCCAGCTCAGGCAGGACAGAGTCTTGGTAACCATGGACACCACCAAATACGGTGGTACCCGCTTTCAAGTGCTGGATGAGGTTGTCACGTAGCTCTTGACGGATGGACTTGGGGGTGTATCCAGAGGTCCGGAGTTGGCCTAATGTCTGGATTGAGAAAGGGCTTTCGTGCGCTTGGTTTTCACCTTGCTTTTGCTTGTTCATAGAGGCTTTGTCGTGGTTTGGGTCTTGACCTCATGTTGGCAAGGGTAGTAAAAAACACCATGCCTCGCATCTCGAAGTCAATCCTTGCTGCAAGTTATGCCTACAAGGCGCAACTACCACTGATATAACTGCATTTCCGGACTACAAGTTTTAGTGGGCCACCATTAGTCTCTCGTCAGTAGTCCTAAATGGCAAGTACAACCTTAATCAAACAAAAGTTCGTTATCACTCGCAGGGAAAATAGGCAGTATCAACCCTAGCTTCAGGTTGAAGGTTAGGTCCAACCTGCTTTGATCGTTTACAGAGCGAAGATCATAGTCAAAGCGTTGGCTCTTAGTGAAGCCCTGCATGGTTTCTACGGCGATGTAGGCGCCATACCAACGGCTTCGGTGCGTCATCATGTAGCCAGCTTGTTGCACCAAAGCGAGGCCATTACACATCCGGTCATAGCCTCGGCTGCCAGTGCCTTGAAGGAACTGGAGCTCGCTCGTGACGTTGAAGGCCATCTGGTGCTGGAAGAATCCGGCTCCCACCATCACAAAAGGGCCACTACTTTGTTGGTCCATCCAGCTAGGTGTTGCGGTTTTGAACAACTTGCCAACTTTCAGGATCGGTAGCTTAATTGCCCTTTGCTGCACTGAGACGACAGCATAACGGCCAACATTACCGATCACGGCGCCATCTTGGGTTACGAGGCTGCCCAAAGTACTTTCCTTGACATCCTCGCCAAACATATAGCCAAGCTCAAGGGCATAGAGCCAATTGGTCTTAGTTTTGAACATAACCCCAAGGTTGGCCTCGCCATGGAGACCGTAGCGTTTGGCAAGGTCACCACCAGGCAAGCCAATGCCGCCACCCACCATGATAAAGGTTGCGTTTGTTGGCTCTTGGTCCAGCCGTGGGACAATGGAGCTAGGTGCCTTTGGGAGTCGGGCCTTGTTGTAGATGGGCGGTTGAGCTGTGCCTTGACCGTTGCCATAGAACTGCGCCCATGACAAGCTAGGTAACATCGTGGTCATCAATGCCATGACCCATAAATGTTTCAAAATGAAGTACTTAAATGGCTTCAAAGTTGTGTAGGTGGGTAGTTAATTATTTCTTCACACCAAAAATCAACCAGTGTTGTTGGCTCCGATGCCCAATATAGGCTACATTTGGACCAATATTGGTATTACATCCCAATCTTAACTCCCATTCAGAGCTCGTCTTGCCAAATCTTGGTTGTTATTAAACGTAAGGTGGAGGGTATCTATTGCAGTCCTAACCAATCGTAGCACACCAGCCAAATAGGCAACGACAGCAAGATCGACATATGAAAATTGCGGTAGTAGGTACTGGTTACGTCGGATTAGTAACAGGTACATGTTTTGCAGAAACAGGCAACAGTGTTACCTGTGTGGACATCGACGTTAATAAGGTCGAGAGCCTTCGGAACGGTAAAATCACGATCTACGAGCCTGGGCTCGAGATCCTTTTCAAACACAATCTTGCTGCTGGCCGTCTGAACTTCACGACCAACCTAGCAGAAGGAATCAAAGGTGCTCAGATCATCTTTTTGGCGCTTCCGACCCCTCCGGGAGAAGATGGGTCAGCTGACCTGAAATACATCCTGAAGGTAGCTGATGACCTAGGCCCTTTGCTTGATCAGTTCACGGTATTGGTGGACAAAAGCACCGTCCCAGTTGGCACAGCCGAGCTGGTACGCGAGCGGGTTATCAAAGGTGCCAAAGTTGAGTTTGACGTCGTGAGCAACCCTGAGTTCCTGCGCGAAGGCGTGGCTGTTGACGACTTCATGAAGCCAGACCGAGTTGTGATCGGGACCAGCAATGACAAAGCAGCCAAGCTGATGTACAGGCTCTATCAGCCTTTACTTAAGGATGATACCCAGTTTGTGGTCATGGACGAGCGTAGTGCCGAGATGACCAAATATGCCGCTAACGCATTCCTAGCTGCCAAGATCACGTTCATGAACGAGATCGCGAACCTATGCGAAAAAGTCGGCGCTAACGTCGAGGATGTCCGTAAAGGTATCGGCAGTGACCACCGGATTGGTGCTAAGTTCCTGAACGCAGGCATTGGTTATGGTGGTAGCTGTTTCCCTAAAGATGTGCAGGCCCTTGCCCGTACTTCTGCCGATTTTGACTACAAATTCCAGATGCTGGAGTCTGTCATGGCGGTTAACGCTGAGCAGAAAACCAAAATGGTTAAGGCCATCACCAATCATTTTGGTGAAGACCTAACTGGCAAGAAGATCGCCCTTTGGGGTCTGGCCTTCAAGCCCTATACCGATGACATCCGTGAGGCTCCATCCCTTGAGAACATCCGCGAGCTGACCGCCCGTGGTGCGAGCATTGTGGCCTATGATGCCGAAGGTGCTGAAAATGTTAAACGCCTGTTGGGTGACCAGATCGGCTATGCCAATAGCATGTATGAGGCTGCCGATGGTGCTGACTGTGTTTTGGTCGTGACTGAGTGGCCAGAATTCCGGACTCCAGATTTCGGCCAGATCTCTTCCCTCCTCAAGAACAAACTCATCTTTGATGGTCGGAACATGTACGAGCTGGAGCAGATGGCCGAGCTAGGCTATACCTACCACAGCATCGGACGTAAAGTCATCAATGGCTAGATCAGTTTTAAGTGCCTGATTAGTCAAAACCAAAATGCCCGCTCCTGTCAAGCTGACCAGAGCGGGCATTGTTTTTTTAGGGCTAAGGCAAAATTAAAGGGCAGGAGCAATCAGGATACCAAAGATCATTCTAAAGACTAATCCCTAGCTGGATGTTCCAGTTCCCTAATCCTAGGAAGTTGCGGTACGGGTTCAAGCGCTGATCGTTGTTAAGCATATACATCACGCTGATGCTGAAGGCCGATCGTCCTCCAATTGGTAGGTAGGCACCTCCACCAACGCTCGGGTTATTAAACCACACCCGTTCGGTTTCTTGCGAGGCAATGTCTTTATATGTCTCGACGTTGAGCAACATGTACTCCGCAGCGGCGAAGATGTTTTTGTAAACCGTATAACGGCCCACCAACCTGCCACCATAGTTGCTACTGCTCAGTTTGAAATTGTTGCCGTAGTCAAAACTCCGATACAGGTAGTTGGCACCCGCCCCTGCCTGAAACTTTGGTGTGAAAGCATACAAGAATCCAGGCGAAACATCCACAAACGAGTAGTTGCTGCTAAAACTCATGCCGAAATTGCCAAAAGGCACCACCCGATCCCAGAACTTAGGCGCTGCCGGTTGTGATGGGGAAGCTGTTTGCTGCCCATAGTCAGGAACGTATTGCGCAACAGCTTTTTTCGTGGCTAAAACCGAAATAAGCAGTGCAAATACCACTACACTTTTGAGGTTAAACCAAGGTCGATGTAGGGCCCGGGACTCAGTGTTTGTTAGTTTCAGAAAGGGTGCTTTCATAGTGTTGGTGGCATGGGGTGATTGACTACAAAATTGGTGCAAATTTTGGCTGAATCCCCCTGATAGGACTTGTGCTTACCCAGGTTTACTTAGCGTATTTTTACAAATCTAGTCCCTACAAGCCAGTCTTGGTATTCAATCCGGACAACCTAACTACATTGGGTGATAAATGGTGAGTTGATTGTAGTTGTAGGACGATTGGGCTTGATAAATTTTGGTCCTTACCCACTATAAACAAACAAGACTGCCCATATTTACCCTAGCTAATGCCCAATCAAATTCCCAGATAGAGATCATCCCTCCGTCCATTTCATGCAGATCTTTCAGCATCTCGATTTCAGCCATCACCAAGCCGTAAAGCAACGCAATCAGCTCTCTAGCCAGAAGTGTATATTGTTGGGCTTTTTCTGTTGTTTGCTGAGCGGGATATTGGCCTTACAAGGTTGTGTGCCCCTCAAGCCAAACGGTAGTACAAATACCGTTTCTACCGACCCAGATGCCCCAGTATATGCACGGAATAAAGTACTTGTGCTGGATGACAGGGTTTACGAAGCCAACTTTAGGAGCGTGATGTTGTTCCCAGCCAACAATAACAAAAACAGCATGCTAGATCTGCCGGTGGTCTTCTTAGGCGATCAGGTCAATAAACCTTTAACCTTGATCTTTGACGAGCTTGGCAGCCAGTACCGCAACTATTATGTCAAGATCTTGGCCTGCAATTACGACTGGACACCAGCAATACTGCAGGACTTGGAGTATCTAGAGCAGTTTAATGAGTTTCCGATCACTGAATACGAACTCTCGTCTGGCACCCGAGTGCCCTATACACGATATGCCATGACCTTGCCAGCAGTTAAACTCTCTGGTAACTATGTGGCCAAGATTTACCGCAACCAAGACCCAGACGATGTTGTGATTACGCGTCGGTTTATCGTGTACGAAAATGCGGTCCGGCTAACCCTAGAGCCCAAATTTGCACTCGATCCTGCTTTCCGGTTCACGCACCAGCAGATAGATTTTACGTTGTCCTACCCTGATTTTGATCTATTTAATCCCAATCAGATGCTCAAGGTGGTCGTTCGTCAGAACGGGAGATGGGATAATGCCCTCTACGACATCAAACCGGCATTCGTCCGGGAGGAGGTCAAAATGCTAGACTATCACCTACTCAACAACGAGAACATTTTTGGAGGCAGCAACGAGTGGCGAGCCTTGGATGCTAGGTCCATGCGGTTTATGGGCCTAGGCGTTGATGCCAGCACTTATGACAATAGCAAGGCTGAGCTAGTTTTGGAGCCCGTCAAGGTCCGGAACGAGCGAAATTACAACCAAGCTATTGATATCAATGGGCGCTTCGTCATCGAAAACTTCGAGACCCGCAACAGTACAGTCGTGCCAGACTATCAGTTTGTTACTTTTCAGTTCCAGCAGCCTAAGTTGCTCGGCGATGTATATGTCTTTGGCGCCTTCTCGGACTTTAGGCCAGATCCGCGTTATAAAATGCGGTACGACTCTGCACGTTCGGTCTATAAGGCCCGTATCTTGCTCAAACAAGGGTACTATAACTATCTATTGGGCTACCTTAAGCCTGGGGCTACAAATCTGGACTTAGCCAAGTTTGAAGGGGATTATGAAATGACCGAAAATTTGTACGATGTCATTGCCTATTTTCGCCCAATCGGCAGCAGGTATGATCGTTGTATAGGATACAACTCTTTCGACTATTTTGACCGAGGAGGCAAGAAATAGGTTTGTCCGAGTAGGTTCTGATTACCTAGTTTCTTCAGACATAGCTGCTGAGCTCATTCGCCGGTTCCAATTCTATTATATTCGCTTCAAGATGCGCATCATCACCTATAACGTCAACGGCATCAGGTCTGCCATCAGCAAAGGATTTCTGGATTGGTTGCAGGCTGCCAACCCAGATGTTTTGCTGTTGCAGGAGCTCAAGGCAGCCGCCGAGGATGTTGGCGTCGCAGCCTTTGAGGCCCTAGGGTACCATTGTTATCTCAATCCCGCTATCAAAAAGGGCTATAGTGGGGTAGCAATTATGTCCAAGATCCCGGCCAATAATGTCGAGATTGGTTGTGGCATCCCGGACTATGATAACGAAGGCCGCATCATTAGGGCTGATTTTAACGGTTTTTCAGTCATGAGTCTTTACCTGCCAAGCGGCAGTAGTGGCGAGGACCGACAGACTTTCAAGTACAGGATGATGGGTGATTTCCTGCCCTGGATCTTGGCCCAACGTGACAAACATCCTAACCTCATTATCGGTGGGGACTATAACATTTGCCACCGACCTATTGATATCCACAACCCAAAGAGCAACGCGAAAAGCAGTGGCTTCCTGCCCGAAGAGCGTGACTGGATGGAGCAATTGATCGTGGAACATCAGTTCACGGATACCTTTAGGCACTTTAATCAAGAGCCAGGTCATTACTCTTGGTGGAGCTTTAGGTTTTCGGCTAGGTCTAAAAATCTTGGTTGGCGCATCGACTATTTGCTTGCCAACCACGTGCTGAACGACAAGTTATGCCGAGCTGCCATTTTGCCCGAGGCGGTCCACTCCGATCACTGTCCTGTTTTACTTGAGCTCGATGTGTAGGTTTTCTTTAATTGCCTGCTTGTCTACTTCTCTAACTAACCAATTAACCAACTTTTGATAGCACTCATCGTAGCCCGAGCCATTAATGGGGTCATTGGCAAAGACAATGCGCTGCCTTGGCACTTATCGGCAGATCTCAAGTACTTTAAGGCAATGACCCTTGGATGCCCGGTCATCATGGGGCGCCGTACCTGGGAGTCTATCGGAAAAGCCTTGCCCAAGAGGCTAAATATTGTGGTGAGCAGTGGCCCTCGCCCTGCTGACTTGCCAGAGGCAGTGTGTTGGGTGTCAAGTTTGGTTGGCGCTGTGGCCTTGGCTGAACGTGAGGTTTTGGCCTCGGGTGCAGACAAGGTGTTTGTGATTGGCGGCGCTCAGCTTTTTGCCGAGGCTTTGCCAATGGCAGACTTGTTTTACCTTACGGTCATCAACCAAGACATAGAGGGCGATACTTACCTCGATTTGGACTTGAGTGGCTGGTCTCTGATGACGGCAACAGAGCCAACAAATGATGAGACTAGCGGTTTGCCTTACTGGTTTGAGGTGTGGCAACAGCCAGTTCATCATACCAAGGGTAGTGCTTCATTGGTCTCGTGATGGATAATTCTGATCTGGATATTGACAAACCTACCCAGCAGGCGGAGATTGATTTAGTCCTAGCCGAGGCTTGTGCAGACTTCATGTCCGACCATGCCGGCGATGATCCCCTGAAACTTGCTCTCTCGGCCCCTAAATGGCCGAACCTACCAGTCAGGTTATTGGCCAAACAGATCGAAGGTCGGCAGAAACTCAGCTCTAAACTTCCGAGCTGGGCAGCAAATCCTAGATTGTATTTTCCACCTAACATCAGTCAAGAGCAGGCAAGTAGCGAAGCTACGGCCCACTATAAGGCCAAACTTTGGCCATGGTACCAAAACATCCAGAGTAAGGTCAAGACCATTTATGATCTTACACTTGGCATGGGTATCGATGCTATGGCTTGGGCGATCACTAAGCCGACTCTTGGGTATGAGCGATCAGTATCTTTAGCCACAATCACTAGTCATAATGCCAAGGCACTTGGCGCAGACCTGATTGTGCATGACTATGACTTTGAGGCGGACCTAGCGCAAATATCCTCCAAAGGTGCCGTCAACCTGATCTATCTAGACCCTGACCGCCGCTCCGAAACTAAACAAAGGCTTTTTGACCTAGAGGAATGCCAGCCGAATGCCTATGAGTGGGTGCCTTATTTCTTGTCAAGAGGGCAATATGTGGTGGTAAAGTGCTCTCCAATGCTTGATCTTACGACAGCATTGAGGAATTTGCCAACCCCTGCCGAAATTTTGGCACTAAGCTGGAAGGGCGATTGCCGCGAGTTAATCCTTGCCTTTGATCCTAATCATCCCAGGCAGGAAGCGCCATTCTATCGTGCCGTCGAGCTTGGCGCAGATCTGGATGTTAGGTCGTTTGGAGTCTCCGGATTGGCTTTAGAGCCTGGCCTTCTGGCTAGTTCAATTGGTCAATACATCTATGATCCTGGCCCGGCCCTCAATAAACTCCATCTGGCTGATAGCTGTTCTGTGGCAATGAGGCTCGGAAAGCTACATCCCAAGACCTATCTTTATAGCTCCGACGATCTGGTTGCTGGCTATCCTGGCAGGGTGTTTCGTTTGGTCCAGATCACAAATATTTCGTCCTCAGAGGTGCAGGCTGTGATCAAAGCCCAGACGGAGGTCAAACAAGAAAAGGTCTTGAAAGCGCATGTCGTCGTCCGTAATTTACCTATGGTATCGGAGGTTGTGGCCAAACAACTTGGACTCAAGGAGGGTGGAGATCTCCAGTTATTTGTCTGCCAGGTTAGTAAATCCTTAAATCAACGAGATAAGGTGGTGCTTGTCTGCAAGCGAATAGCCTAACCCACATTTTGATCTTTGACCTAACTATCAAGCCCCTTCGCATGGCCAAATTTTGTACCATTTTGTTTCTGTCGTGGTTGATGATAGGACCGACATTTGCCCAGTCATTGAAGTATCGACAAGCGGTACAGGCCAAGCTGAAGGAGTATGCCAAGGCCGAGGGTTTGCAGGCGGCTACATGGTCCTTTGGCCTTTGGGATGTCCAGACAGGGGAGGTTGTCGCCACAATCCGGCCCAATGTGCTAATGACTCCTGCTAGTACACTTAAGGCCTTTACGACGGCGGCCATGTTGGATCGGTATGGTCCAG
>CANHWS010000008.1 GCA_947464365.1 Cytophagaceae bacterium
CTTTTTTTATTCATCATTAGTCTAATGGCCCTAGTTTCGAGCTGCGGCCCTAGCACGACCACTGAAGGGCCTACAGCTCCTGATAGCACTGAGGTCCATGATGTGACCTTCAGTGCCGAACAGTACAAGCGTGCAGGCATTACAGTCGGCAGCGCCACAGAGCGGCAAGTACCTGTCATGGTCCAGGCAACAGGCATTGTTGATGTGCCACCAACAGCAATGGTCAGCATCCATATCCCGATTGCTGGCATGGTCAAAAACCACCGCATCTTGCCAGGAGCACACGTCCATAAAGGAGAGCTCCTCTGCGAACTAGAACACCAAGACATCATCCAGATGCAACAAGACTACCTTGAGAACGCCAGCCAACTTAGCTACTTGATGGCTGATGCACAACGCCAACAGACCTTGTTAGCGGAAGAGGCAGGCGCCGCCAAAAAATCGGAACTTGCGGCCTCAACCTACCAAATGGCACTTGCCAAACATCAAGGGTTACAGGCTAAGCTCCGCATGCTCGGCATCAATACCAAAGCCCTCACTGCGGCTAATATCCAGACAGCGATACGGGTGTTGAGCCCTATTGATGGTTATGTCAAGTCCGTGAAGGTGACACAAGGAGCCTATGTCAACCCTCAGGACATTATGTTTGAGATTGTGGACAAACGCCACATGCACCTCGAACTTAAGGTGTTTGAGCGTGATGCCGCATCAATTGTTGAGAAACAACCCCTTACGTTCAGGGCAGCAGCCACTGGCAACACTCCTATGAAGGCCTCAATATTCCTAACAGGAAAAACCTTTGATGCCGTCGAGCGCACGGTTAACATCCATGCGCACCTACAGGACGAAAAAGACGGAGATAAACTACTGCCTGGGATGTTCGTCCAGGCAGAGATCCTGACGAGCACCAAAGGGGCAAGCGTGCTGCCAATATCAGCCATCGCTACCGACGGGGATGTTAACTTCGTTTTTGTGCGGACCACAACAAAAGAGGGTGAATCTAACTTCAGGCAGGTACCTATCAAGGTGCTGAGTCGCTACGAAAATGATGCAGTCGTATCATTGCCTACCGAACTTTCCAAAAGTCAAATGATTGTCCTGACAGGAGCTGTCAAACTGCAAGCACAATTAAGCCTCGGGCAAGGGGAGGAAGAGTAAGGCAATACGATCTGGCATGATCCCGAAACCACTGCGCTGAGCTATCGGTTCAATAGGCAATAATCAACCTTATAAACTATGTTCAGGATAGCTTGGGACCCAACGTATTGTCACCCACTCCCAGAAGGTCATCGCTTTCCGATGGAAAAGTATGACCTCCTGCCAGAACTGTTAATCAGGGAAGGTACGATCGAGGAGAGTAACCTATTTAGGCCAGTGATGCAGCCAGATGAGGTTCTGGTGGCGCCGCATGCGGCAGATTATTACAACCGGCTAACCAACTTAGCACTAAGCCCAGCGGAAATTCGGAAAACCGGGTTTCCGCTCAGCTCAGCTTTGATATTACGTGAAAAACTAATCATGAGCGGTACGGTAATGACCGCAACTGAGGCATTGAAATATGGTGTGAGCTTCAACATTGCTGGCGGAACCCATCACGCCTTTAGCGACCGTGGTGAGGGCTTCTGTTTACTTAATGATATTGGCATTGCGGCCCAACACTTGTTAGACAATGGCCTTGCCCAGCAGGTCCTGGTTATTGACCTAGATGTGCATCAAGGGAATGGCACAGCCGAAATGTTTGGGCAGGAGCCACGGGTATTTACATTCAGTATGCATGGTGCAAACAGCTATCCTCTACAAAAAGAAAAAAGCGATTATGATATCCCATTGCCAGATGGTACAGATGATGGCCACTATCTCCAGACTCTAAACCTCAATCTGCCCCGTTTACTTGATAAAGTACAGCCAGATTTTGTTTTCTATCAATGTGGGGTGGATATCTTATCAACTGATAAACTGGGCCGGATGCAAGTCAGCAGGGAAGGCTGTGCCAAACGGGATCAAATTGTGCTAGAGCTATGCCATCGGCACAAGATTCCGGTTGCTGGTAGCCTAGGTGGCGGTTATTCAGCTTACATTAATGATATATTAGAGGCCCATGCTAACACCTTCCGGCTTGCTGCTGGACTTTGGTTCTAAGGCATATCCTTAATAAAGATTTGATTTTTGCCCTTAGTATCAATACCAATTTCGGGGAGGAAATAGCCGAAGAGTTTACCCTCTGCTGTTTTTTCAACAAATGACTTTAGGCTTTTCACAAACTCGGTAGGTAACTTTCGTCGCTCTTCAACATAGTCGATCCTGATCCTGACATACGCATCTGGTAAATGCTGAAAGTTGGCCCAAGCTCGGTCATTAGCCTTTAGTGCCTCCATGATGTCTATTGGGATGGAAAACGCATCAACATCCAGATTGGGCAAAATGCGTGCACCAGCCTCGGTCATAAAGCCAGCTGCAATTAGTTGGCGGCATCGCTCCTTATTGAGCTCAGTCCAGCGGCTTTTGGGTCTGCGTGGGGTAAATCTCTGGGCCTTCCATGCAGGATCAATTCGCTTTTCCACGCCATCAACCCATCCAAAACAAAGGGCCTCTAGCACAGCCTCGAGGTAGGGCAAAAGAGCATAATCGGGATTCGGGTCAGGCCACAATAACCATGCTTCTGCCGTAGTTTGGTGATTATCTAGAAGCCACTCAAGAAAGGACTGCCTGTTAGGAAAGTAGTAATGATTGGGTATTTGCGGGATCATCAGTCCAGAGACGGAAGCATCAAACAGAATACTTGAAGGGTTCCTGTATGATCTAGGATTTTGAATCTGATTCTTGTTCTGGGCTAGAAATAGTAGGATCTGGCTTGGCCTCAGGATGCGACATGAGTTTGTTCAATGGGTTCATATTCATCAAGGTCTGGCCAAAGGAGTGGTTCCCTTTGTTAATATCTTCCTGGATATCACTGAGTTCAAGGGTCAAGGCCTCGGTGCTGATGATGATCTCGAGCATACAAAGCCCAAGGGATAGTAACATCAGGATAAGGGCAGCGGATAGCAAATAGACTGCAAATTCGTAATAGCCGCTATGGATCAAGAACATACAACCTACACAGAGGAAGATGGCCAAGATTCCAGCCGCAGTCATGTTCCTGATCAAGATAATGCGTCGACGCAGGTTCTTGATCTGCCCCAGTACATTTTGGTCCTGTTTCTTGATGTAGGTGGCATGCAAATCCCGAATCAACTTTGCCAATGACACAAACCGATTGGTGTAGGCCAGTAGGATTAGGGATAGCGTCGGAAAGAGTAGGGCTGGGGTAGAGTATTCTAAGGTCATCTAAATCTTCGGAGGTGGTTTATGCCACAAAGGTAGGCATAGACACCTGACATCTGGCCCATTTGCAGCTGCTCCAACCACAAGGCAGGAACTAGCTGAGCGCTAACTTAACACAATGACCATATCTGAAATTTCTTCTTAGAAGCTCCAGAAGCTACGTTTTTTTGCTTTCACTGGTGCTACCTTGCTGCCTTTAGGACAATGGGCCCAGCCATAATGCTCTTTTTTTGCATTCTGGTCCATCGCTAGCTCTGGCATATTGCTACGACGTGCCACTTGCTGTGCGACCATATCTATAACGGTGATGTAACACTGGCTACGGTGTGGCCTAATGCTGCAGCCCACCATTTGAAGTTTCTGGCTCAGGAGGGCACGGCGGGTCAGTCGCTCCTCATCACGAGCGTCCATCAACAAGGCAAGTGCAATGTCGAGTGGTGTATTGGTGCCTGCATTAACCACTTCGGCATATCGAGGTGCACCAGGCACGTATTGATGAATGCGATCATAATAGGGCTGACCATTGCTGCTTTCTGTCCCTTGTCGACCGCTGAACCCAAGGTCAGAGGCGTGTGCCGTGGCAGATTTGTAAAGCTGATATTGGGGCTGGAGTGGCTCCATTGGCTTCAGGGAACGCAAGTGATGAAGCAGGCTTGCGACGGCAGGATGGGAGCTATCTGGTCGATGGACCAATAGGACGCTTGCAGCAAACAAAGGTCCGTTGACCCTGGCAAGATTGATCCAACGGACGACCTCCTTTTCAGGGGCACCCATATAGTTTTCGCTTTTGGTTGTGTGGGCATAATCATAGTCTGCATGGTCCAGCCCGACGAACATGGCAGGTGTGCGGTTCCCGTTCTGCTGTGCAGTCGTGGGCAGGGCAGAGAGGGTAATCAACAGGAAGCAGGCGAGGATGAGGGTGGCTGGTTTCATCTGGTTGCTTGTTTTGTCATTGTGGTGGCTCAAATCGGGCTGAGTTAGGGCAGTTAACGCCAACACTCACCCAAAACGACACTTATTTGGTTCCCAATGTCCATAGTCCTTTGTACTGGTCTATGGGGCAGAATCCTGTCCCAATCAGACTTCGGCGTATTCAGTTATGTATCCGTTTTGCAGCACAGAAGTAACATGTTTGGCTGCAACTTATTCTCGGTCAGCCAAATCTATGCCAATCAGTTAGGCTCATTGCCAATAAAAAGGTTGAGAGATAGCCTCAATTTGCTATATTTAGTGGATAAATTTCTGCCAAAGATGAAGAACCTGCTGTCGTTGTTGTGCATCCTAACTAGTGCTTTGTTCCTCCCCTGCATGACGTATGGGCAATATGAGGTTAGCAAATCAGCTACTGGCCAACATGGCATGGTCGTTTCGCCACACCCATTGGCCACCAAGGTTGGCCTTGAGATCCTGAAGGAGGGCGGCAATGCGTACGATGCTGGCATTGCCATCGAGTTTGCTCTGGCCGTCTGTTTCCCGGTGGCGGGCAATATTGGTGGAGGTGGTTTTGGCCTCTACAGGACCTCGGCCGGAGAAGTACTCTCACTAGACTATCGCGAACGGGCACCGGGACAAGCCCATACCAAAATGTATCTGGATGCCAAAGGACAAGCTGTGGATAGTCTTTCAAGGCTGGGTGCACTCGCGGTTGGGGTACCGGGTACTGTAAAGGGTATGGAGCAACTGCACAAAAAGCTAGGAAAGCTGCCTTGGGCTAAGCTGCTTCAACCTGCCATCAACTTGGCATCTGATGGATTTGCTCTGACGGTCATAGACTCAGATTTGCTATTTAATCAGGAACAAAAGTTCAAACAGGTGAACGTCTGGTCCACCCCTTTCGTAAAGCGAAGAGGGCGTCGTTGGCGGATGGGGGATACATTGCGCCAACCCATGCTGGCACAAACGCTGATCTCTATCCAGCAAAATGGCTCAGCAGGATTCTATGACGGTTGGGTTGCGGCTTCAATCGTTACCGAAATGAAACGTCACAACGGCCTGATCACAGCGCAAGACCTTAAATCATACAAAGCAATATGGCGTGACCCGATCAAGTTTGATTATCAAGCCCCAACAGATACGACCTACCGAATTTATAGCATGGCCCCTCCTAGCAGTGGTGGTATCATCCTTAATCAAGTTTTGGGCATGCTGGCCAATATCCCCAAATCTGACTGGCTGGCTAACAAAGATAATCATGTGTGGCGCATACAGCAGTTGGTGGAAACCGAACGATTAGCATACGCCGATCGGTCAGAATACCTTGGCGATCCTGACTACTTTCAGATACCAGTACAGCAGCTGGTGGACAAATCCTACCTCAAATCTCGATTTCCGCATGCCTATGTAGGTCCTGCCTTCAATAGCCTGAAAGTAGGGCCAGGATTAACTAATCATAAGATGGTGCGGATGCCAAACCCAAGGCAGTCCCCCAATGAACATGACGAGACCACGCATTACACTGTTGTAGATGGGCAAGGAAATGCGCTCAGCACCACAACAACCTTGAATGGAGCCTTTGGCAGCAAATTGGTGGTGGAAGGTAGCGGCATCTTGCTCAATAACGAAATGGATGACTTTAGTGCCAACCCTGGGAGCCCTAATAGTTATGGCCTGATCGGGGGCGTGGCCAATGCCATCGAGCCCAGGAAACGTATGCTAAGCAGTATGTCACCAACGATCATTACAAGATTAGTTCCATCACCCAAAGGTCCGACCGAAACGTTAGCCTATACTGTTGGCACACCAGGTGGTAGCACAATCCCGACAAGTGTGTTGCAGGTTATCTTGGGCCTGACAGTTGATGGTTTAGGTCCTGCTGAGGCAGTGGCAAGGGCGCGGTATCACCACCAGTGGTTTCCGGACCAGATCCTGAGTGAATACAACTCCATCATTCCTGAAAAGGCCACCGAACTTAGCAAACTGGGCTATACCATCAAACTCATTGAAAAGATTGGGAGGGTCGAAGCCATCAAGGTATGCGAAGGGGGGATGTTGATCGGCGGCGCTGACCCGCGCGGTGATGACACGGCAGCTGGTTATTGATGTCTGGGAGGTAGGGTTAAATATCATTCACAAACATTAACGACCAACTAACAAAATTGTGTGGACTTGTTTGTGAAACAGGTTCCATATTTGTGATGTCAGAAATCGACCAGCACAACGCAATTTGCAGGCCTGACAGAATCTTACCAAACCGAATCATTTACTAGACAATAATCAAGTGCACGCTCATGAAAAAGCAATTAGTCCTAATCCTCTTGCTGATGATTTCAGGCCTCAGCACCCTTTACGCTCAAAACTCTGCTGACCGCCCAGTCCAAACACTTGGGGGTAGTGGTAATGGAACGATCACCATTGGTGGTTATGCTGCTGGCGGAATGCGCCTAGGTAGTCTCGATGGCAAAACTGCCATGTTTATGGGGGGGTATGGTGGCCTGCTGTTAGGCCGCAGTGTCATGATTGGCGCAGGTGCCTACTCTTTGGTCAATGACTACAAAATCAAAGAGGGCGCCCTGAGCAACTATCCACTTAGCAATGATGTGTTCATGAGTATGAACTATTTCGGCCCAATGGTCGAGGTGGCTTTTATGAGTAATGATGCCATCCACTTCGGAATGAACACTTTGGTAGGCTTTGGTAATGCCAGCTTTACTTCGTCCGAGTCTTCTGTCCTTAGCTTGCCCACAAGCCGTATTACCGTGATCGAGCCTGGTTTGTTTGCCGAGTTCAATGTCACTGAGTGGTTTAGGGTGGCTGCGGGTGGCACCTATCGTTTCGGGCTGACTAGTCGCCTGCCAGGTTATGATGCCAGATCGATTGGTGGACTTAACTTTGACCTTAGCCTCAAGTTTGGGATTTTTTAGTCCCAATTGACTTCTTGGATCGCAGGAACTGCCAACACAGCACCTTTTCAGGATGTACCCAAACTTCCAAAACGGATCAGAATCCACTATGGAGGTAAACAATAGGTCAGATGTCAAGTTTAGACCTCTGACCTATTTTATTATTACACACTTATATATCCTAGTATGACAACTGGCTTCCAGATTCGATTATTGCTTTTGACCTTCGGCCTATTCGGACTTACTTCCCAATGGTCCTTTGCCCAAACCATCGAGACCAGTAACTATTGGGTGTATCTATCCGATCGCGAGCCCAGCCCAGTTAACACTCGAATCAGTCCTGCCACAATTCAATCACGGATTAACCTCGGTCTGGATCTTGACCAAGTAACAGATCAAAGGCCATCCTCAGCATTGATCAAACAAGTAAGCGCAACTGGGGCTCAATTACGGTTCCTGAGCAAATGGTTGGGGGCTATCAGTGTATCTGCAACAACGGAGCAGATCAATCGGATTAAGGAAATCAGGGGTGTTACGGAAATACACGCTTTTGGTGGTGTCTTTTTGGCCGCAAGCACCAAAGGACAGGTAAATCAGGAGGCAAATGCGGACAACCCCAGTTTATACCCTGCTTTGGCCCAGATGCAGACGGATGCATTCATCAACAAAGGTTTAACGGGCAAAGGAATCAAGATGGGGCTAATCGACGCTGGTTTTCGGGATGCTGATCTCACACCTGTTTTAAGCCATCTTCAGACCCGTAAAGCAGTCAAGTCGGTAAGGGATTTTGTTGTGCCTAAAAGATCCCCTAGGTTTTTCCGTGGGCCAGCTGATAGCCTTGATACCCACGGAACCACGGTGCTGAAGATGGTAGCAGGTTATGATAGCACCAAAGCTCGTTGGCTAGGCTGTGCCACAGGTGTGGACCTATATCTTGCCCGCACGGATGATGCCAAACACGAGTACCGCGCCGAGGAAGACCAATGGCTAGCGGCAATGGAGTGGATGGACAGTTCTGGAGTGCGCCTAATCAATTCGTCCCTTGGTTATGGTAAAGGCTTCGACAAGGAGAGCGACAACTACAAACCATCGGACATTACGGGTAAAACTACCGCAGTTAGCAAAGCTGCAGCCATCGCTGTGAACCAGAAGGGATTAATGGTGGTCGTTTCTGCAGGCAACGAAGGCGAGGACGAAGCTTGGGGCATCATAGCATCCCCAGCAGATGCCGAAGGTGTCCTGACGGTTGGGGCAACTGTCGGCAAACCCTACAAAAAGGCTGGCTATAGTGGCATCGGACCTGCAAAATTACCCTACTTAAAACCCGATCTTGCTGCCTACTCGCTAACTGGTACCAGTTTCTCGTCCCCTGCGGTGGCTGGCTTTGTTGCTTGTCTGATGGAGGCCAATCCTACACTCAGCAACAAACAACTACATGCGATTATGCGGCGGTCATCATCCTTGTACCCCTATGCTAACAACTATTTGGGTGCTGGCTTTCCGTCTGCTCCACTAGCTCTAGAGGCAGCCGCAAAACCCAATGGATGGGAAAAAGGATCGAGCATTTCGTCCAAATTGATCAGGCAGAATCGCATCTCCCCTGCAGTCCTTGATATCTCGGACTCGACGACCCAACAAGTCGTGGTGTTCCATAAGTCAAATAAGACAATGGTCATTAAGCAGGAAATCCTTACTATCCAGAAAGGTAAACTATCTGTTGCCTGCATCCAGGCAGAGAACCTCTACTCAACAGTGATGTTGCCTGACCAAGTGGTGGAAATCGAATGGAAATAAGTGCATTCAATTGGTGTTAGTTAGGTCAGTCAATTTACCATTTAATTGATCGGGATCTGGATTTGCAGACCATCATAGGCTAGGAAAACATTGGCTGGCAACTTGGTCGCCTCCACGTCGGCGTGCTTGCCAAGGCGATGGCTAATATGTGTGAGGTAGGCCGTATCGGGTTTAAGCTCTTCGATAATGTCTAATACTTCTGCTAGGGTAAAATGGCTATTGTGTGGTTCTTCTTGTAGGCCATTAAACACGATCGTCTTAGCGCCACGGATAAGGTCTAATTGGTCTGGGTCAATGGTTTTGGCATCGGTGATATAGACAAAATCGGCTATCCTGAACCCCAGTATAGGTAGCTTAAAGTGCATTACCTCGATGGGGGTGATCTCTAGACCTGCTAATACAAACGGGACGCCAGCTGCCACAGGATACAGCTCTAGCTCAGGCACACCGGCATACTTATGCTCGCCAAAGGCATAGGCAAACTCAACCTTGAGTCTATCAAGGACGCGCTGCTGTGCAAATAAGGGCATTGGCCGATTCTGCCTAAAATTATAGCCCCTGACGTCGTCTAGGCCTGCAATATGATCCTTGTGCTCGTGTGTAAAAACAATGCCATCGAGCGTCATGATGCGGTTTCGTAGCATTTGCTGCCGAAAATCTGGCCCCGAGTCAATGACGACACTTTGACCCTCATACGCAATATGAATTGAAGATCGCAGCCGTTTGTCCCGAAAATCGAGACTACAGCAAACAGGGCATGGGCAGGCGATCATCGGGATGCCTTGGCTAGTGCCAGTACCTAAGAATGTGATGGTCGCCGAGGGTGATTGCATAACGCAAATTTAGGGAAGATTAAAGAGGTTTCGAGCTGGGTGTTTGGTGCCGCTTTTGACTAGTGTACAAGGAAACAATCTTATCATCTAATCCGTAATGTGGTGCGATAGACTGTAAGAGGCTTGCCGTTGTTTTAGTTATCCGATCCATTCCTCAACCATAACCAGCAATATGTCTTACAAGCACCGACCTCAGTATTAGGTCTGAGCCTGGTGATTACAAACCAAAATAGCTTCCGGATTGGGACCGAAAGCTATTTTGGCATTAGCAAAAACTATGTGGTGATCAGCAACCGTGCCAGTTGGTGTCCTTATTTTAGACTACCAACCATGTCTTCAGCCACGACCCATTGATCAAACTGCTCTGAGGTCAGTAAGCCAAGGTTGATGGCAGCAGCACGAAGGGTGGTATTCTCCTTGTGGGCCTTTTTGGCGATTTTGGCAGCGTTTTCGTAGCCAATGTGCGGGTTGAGGGCGGTAACCAACATTAGGCTATTCTCAAGGTTTTTCTTGATGTCCACCAGGTTAGGCTCGATGCCGACAGCACAATGTTCGTTAAACGACTCGCAAGCATCGCCTAGCAGCCTAGCACTCATCAGCAGGTTGAAGATGATCACAGGCTTGAAGACGTTGAGTTGGAAGTGTCCATTCATGCCACCAACGGCGATCGCAGCATCGTTACCGATAACTTGCGCGCAGACCATCGTAAGGGCCTCACACTGGGTTGGGTTCACCTTGCCTGGCATGATTGACGAACCAGGCTCATTTTCTGGAATATAGATTTCCCCAATGCCACAACGTGGTCCACTGGATAGCATCCGGACATCATTGGCGATTTTCATCAGACTGACTGCCAATGTTTTGAGGGCGCCGCTCGTGCTTACACAAGCATCGTGGGCACTTAGTGCCTCATATTTGTTGGGCGCTGTCACGAATGGGTGCCCTGTAATAGCTGCAATTTTCTGAGCCACCAAAACATCATAGCCAGCAGGCGTATTAAGGCCAGTACCAACTGCTGTGCCACCAAGAGCTAGCTCTGCAAGGTGAGCGAGGGTAGCTTCTATGTGTTTGATGCCATGATCTAGTTGTGCGACATAAGCGCTGAATTCTTGTCCTAAGGTCAGCGGCGTAGCATCCATAAAGTGGGTGCGGCCGATCTTGACAATGTTCATGAATTCTGCCGTTTTGCGAGCTAACGTATCACGGAGAACTTTGACCTTGGGTAGGGTATGGTCAACAATGTAGCTGTAAGCCGCAATGTTCATTGCGGTCGGGAACGTATCGTTCGAGCTTTGGCTTTTGTTGACGTCGTCGTTGGGGTGGATTTTTTTCTTTTCATCCATCAAGTCACCGCCAAGCAGGACATGCGCACGGTAGGCCACAACCTCGTTGACGTTCATGTTGCTTTGGGTGCCACTACCTGTTTGCCACACCACCAGCGGGAACTGGTCAGCTAGTTTGCCTTCTGCGACTTCGTCACAGACTTGGGCGATGATTTTCATTTTATCCTCGCTCAGGACACCAAGTTCGTGGTTGGCCTGTGCGGCTGCCTTCTTGAGGACAGCAAAGGCAGCGATGACTTCAGTTGGCATTTGGTGCCCACCGATCGTGAAGTTTTGTTTAGAACGTTGGGTTTGTGCACCCCAATATACATGGGCAGGTACCTGTACCTCACCCATAGTGTCGCGCTCAATGCGGTAGTCCATGTGATAGTCGGAGACAGGTTTTGACCTTTGCTGGTTTGCAAGGTTGGCACCTGTCAAGGGGGATAGTGGGTTGATTGAAAGGGTAGTTTATCTAAGTAATCAGGGGCAATAAAAAGGCTGTTACATCTCTGTAACAGCCTCGTAATGCAATGTTGATTTATTTGAAAGCCGGTATGCCTGTGATGTCGGCACCTAGGATCAGCAGGTGGATATCGTGTGTACCTTCGTACGTCACGACGGACTCTAGGTTCATCATGTGGCGCATAATGGGGTATTCGCCAGTGATGCCCATTCCGCCATGGATTTGGCGTGCCTCACGGGCAATCTCCAGAGCAATCTGGACATTGTTACGTTTAGCCATGCTGATCATTGGGGTGGTAGCACGTCCTTGGTCCATCAGGTCGCCGATGCGCATCACTAGCAACTGTGCTTTGGTGATTTCGGTCAGCATCTCGGCCAGTTTTTTCTGGATGAGCTGGAAGCTGGCAATCGGTTTGTCAAACTGAATGCGCTCCATTGCATAACGGCGTGCACTGTCATAGCAGTCCATAGCAGCACCGATAGCCCCCCAAGCAATGCCAAAACGGGCAGAGTCCAAGCACATCATTGGTGCGCCTAGGCCACTTTTGCCTGGCAAGAGGTTTTCTTTAGGCACTTTGACATTGTCAAACACAAGCTCACCAGTACAACTAGCCCTTAGGCTCCATTTGTTGTGAGTTTCTGGGGTGCTAAAGCCTTCCATGCCCCGCTCGACGATGAGGCCATGGATGCGGCCTTCTTCGCTTTTGGCCCAAACAACAGCTACATCTGCCTTAGGCGAATTGCTGATCCACATCTTGGCACCATTGAGCAAATAATAGTCGCCCATGTCCTTAAAGTTGGTCGTCATGCCACTTGGGTTGCTGCCATGGTCTGGCTCTGTGAGGCCGAAACAGCCGAGCCACTCGCCACTTGCAAGCCTTGGTAGGTATTTCTGGCGTTGCATCTCAGAGCCGAACTTGTAGATCGGGTACATCACGAGCGAGCTCTGGACTGATACCGTGGAGCGCATGCCGCTGTCCCCACGCTCAATCTCCTGCATAATGAGGCCATAGCTGTTGTAGTCTAGGCCGCCTCCACCATATTCGGTAGGGATGGTCGGGCCAAAGGCACCAACCTCGCCAAACTTGCGCACAATGTCATAAGGGAAGTAGGCTTTTTGGCAGCAGTCCTCGATGATTGGGCTGATTTCTTTCTTTACAAACTCGCGGATTGAGTACCTAATGAGCTTCTGCTCTTCGGTTAGGAGGTCATCTAGCAGCAAGAAGTCAGGCGACTCAAACGAATCGATGGCGGTGCGACGCTCTATGGTGACGTCTGTGGTCGGCATGGTGGCAGTGGTCATATTGCGGATGTCGGTGGTGTACTAATGCCTATGCCCCTATCATCAGGGGATGGCACGGCAAAGATAGTGATCGGGGCCGGATGTCGTGGCATCTTGGTGCTGACAATCATGGGGTAGGGTGGTAGTTTGATTGAGTTGGCTGGAGAGGATCTTTGGATTCCTTCTTGTAATGCTGAAAGTCCCGAAAGAACTCCTTGGGCGGTGTAAGTGCCACAGTACTGGGTGAGATATTGATGTTTATCAATATCTGGATGCTAACCACTTGATAGGACTACTTTTCAATGGGGCCAATGGTGGTCATATCCTGTGTAAAGTAACCCAGCGAGAATAACATAATTATAGCCAAAAGAAGGATTGTTTAGGACTCGATCTGTCGTTAAATCTAAAGCTCAGTATTGGATCCAATTAGCATTTATATGGTTTCGTATACCTTATTGCGGGCTTATTTTAGTTTTTTCGTGGAGATTTGTGGTGAAGAAAAATTGATTATTTGGAGGGCTTAAAGCATGACAATTATCTAACAAAAAACTCGTATCTGGGCGTCATAGACCACATTTTGGGTAGGACATTGGGCTTGCCTTATTCGATTATATCTTAAATATTATCTGTTATATCTAAGAGGATCTAGGCCTATAAAAAAACCACCTTTACATGACTCCTGGTCAAGTGTAAAGGTGGTTCGCTGACTAGTTGACTACAGAAACTAAAGTGGCAATCACATTATGTAGGACCGGCAAAACAAAAAAAGCATTGCAAAGATCTTGTCCTCATTTAAGGGAGTGTTTTTTTCTACTCACTCAGCTTAAGCACAGCCATAAAGGCTTCTTGCGGGATTTCGACATTGCCGACTTGGCGCATGCGTTTTTTACCCTTTTTCTGCTTCTCGAGGAGTTTACGCTTACGGCTGATGTCACCACCATAACACTTGGCAGTTACATCCTTCCGGAGGGCTTTAAGGGTCTCGCGTGCGATGACTTTGGTGCCAATACTGGCCTGGATAGCGATCTCAAATTGCTGACGGGTCAGAAGCTCACGAAGTTTTTCGCAAAGGCGCTTGCCCCAATCATAAGCCTTATCCCTATGCACAATGGCACTGAGCGCATCCACCTTCTCACCATTGAGCATGATGTCCAATTTGACCATGGTGGACTCTTGGAAACCGATTAGCTCATAGTCAAGCGAGGCATAACCACGGCTCAAGGTCTTGAGTTTGTCAAAGAAGTCAAATACGATCTCTGAGAGCGGCAAGTCAAACTGCATCTCGACACGGTCTGTCGTGAGGTAGACTTGGTTCTTGATGATGCCCCGTTTTTCCATGCAAAGCCCCATAATGGCCCCTACATAATCACTTTTGGTGATGATCTGGGCCTTGACATAAGGCTCCTCGATGTAGTCGATGAAGCTAGGGTCAGGCATATCGCTAGGTGCGTTGATCACCATCAGCTCCTTCTTGGTGTTGTAGCACCGGAACTGGACCGAAGGTACCGTCGTGATGACAGTCATGTCAAACTCACGCTCCAAACGCTCTTGGACGATCTCCATGTGCAACATCCCCAAGAACCCGCAACGGAAACCGAAGCCTAATGCAGCAGAGGTTTCAGGCTCCCAAACCAAGGAGGCGTCATTGAGCTGGAGTTTCTCCATTGCAGACCGCAGGTCTTCAAATTCGCTTGTCTCGACGGGGTAAATGCCGGCAAAGACCATCGGTTTGACGTCCTCAAAACCCTGAATGGCAACAGTTGTTGGGCGGTCAACGGTAGTGATGGTATCACCTACTTTTACTTCGCGAGCGTCTTTGATACCGCTGATCAGGTAGCCTACATTGCCAGCACCCATCTCAAGGCGTGACTCTTGGGTTAGCTTCAGGACACCAACTTCGTCAGCATAATACTGCTTGCCGGTGTTCATGAACTTGACCTTGTCGCCTTTACGGATCGACCCGTTGAAGACACGGAAGTACACCTCAATCCCGCGGAACGAGTTGTAAACCGAATCAAATATCAAGGCCTGCAAAGGGGCATCAGGGTCGCCTGTAGGGGCGGGGATACGGGTACAGATAGCGTTCAGGATATCAAAAATACCGATACCTTCCTTGCCAGAAGCCGCAATGATGTCATCCCGATCACAACCCAACATCTCGACGATTTCATCTTTAACCTCCTCGGGCATTGCCCCAGGTAGGTCGATCTTGTTCAGGACGGGAATAATCTCGAGGTTGTTCCCTAGTGCCAGGTATAAGTTGCTGATTGTCTGTGCTTCGATCCCTTGGCTTGCATCTACGATCAAGAGGGCGCCTTCGCAAGCTGCAATCGACCTAGAGACCTCATAACTAAAGTCAACGTGGCCAGGGGTGTCAATCAGGTTGAGGATGTAGTCTTCACCTTCAAATTTGTACTTCATCTGGATGGCATGGCTCTTGATCGTGATGCCACGCTCGCGCTCAAGGTCCATGTCGTCCAGCACCTGAGCCTGAGCCGAGCGTTGGTCCGTTGTGTTGGTGAACTCCAACAAGCGGTCTGCCAACGTGCTTTTGCCATGGTCGATGTGGGCAATGATGCAAAAATTACGGATATTCTTCATGTTTGACTATTGCTGGCGACTTGCCTAGGGCAAGCTCTTAAGGCTTTGGCCCATCCTAATTTTGAGGGCTCGGTTGATATTGTTAGAGGGATAAACGACTGAGTAACCTGAGTGGTTTTGCCCTTGGGGATTTTTTTGCTTGGTCTGTAACTAGAGGTCTAAACTGCGGTTGCAATCAGGTCCCGATAGGTTGCGACCACATGCTTGATGCTGGCATAGGAGTTCTGGATGGCTTTGTCCAGTTCGGCTGGGTTCATCCAACGCAGGTCCTCGATGCCTTCCTCATGCTGAGGTTTCATCAAGGCATCGTCATGACATTGCATGATGAACCAAGTTGTTTTTTTGATCGATCTGCGGCCGCCGTCAGTGTAGGTGTGCCAAGTGCTGCAGAGTTTTTCGTCTGCTGTTACCTTGACATTACACTCTTCGGCCACTTCGCGCAGGGCGCCTTGTACTGGTGTTTCCTCTTTTTCGAGTTTGCCTTTAGGTAAGTCCCAACGACCTAGACGATAGATCATCAAGACTTTGCCCTTTTTGAGGACTAATCCTCCGCCAGCTTTGACAACCTTATATTCAGTTTTGACCCACTCCCTGATGGCCTTGTAGTCTTGAGGGACCATCGTAATCCTGAGGAGCTTCGAAACCCGCCTAAGCTCCATCAGCCGCATGATTGCAGCTAAAGATGCTGGCTCGGCATTCAGGATCAGGACATGACCTTTGAGGTTTTCGGCTGTGATCTGGGCCAGTGAGGTCAGCTGCTTGGTATAGTCCGCCAGCGGAACATTGTTAGGCTGGCGTTGTACGTCAATCAAAATGTCGTTTACAAACAGTTTCATATTGGCCTTCAGGCTGACTTTTTTTTGCTAGGAGCCCAGTAAGCGGCTTGTGGCCCTTTACTGACTTTCATACACCACTATATATCGAACCGATCCCTAAAGATACCCTTGCCTTTGCAAGGACCCTACAGGATGCCGAAAGTTGCAAAAATAGCAAATTATTCGCCCTTTGGTTTTGCCGTCGCCGCTGTCCCTGATACTTTTGCTGATAACTATGAGTACAAAGGGCCCACCTGGTGTTCCTGTTTTAGACCCAACGCCCACGATAGCCTACTACTGCCGACTATTGCCTTAATTTTACCCCACATTCTAAATTTCCCAGCCCACCGCACCATGATCACGATAGCAGACCTAGGTATTGCCGAGCAAGTAGCCAGCTTTCTGCTTGACCACGAGGCGGTTAAATTGCGGCCACATCAGCCGTTTACCTGGGCGAGTGGCTGGTTGTCCCCTATTTATTGCGACAACCGCGTCACACTTTCCTATCCTGCTGTCCGGAGCTATATTAAGGAGAGCCTGTATGACCTCTTCGAGTCCCATTACAGTGGTGCCAATGTCATTGCAGGTGTCGCTACTGCTGGCATACCGATGGCTAGCCTCGTTGCTGACGAAGCCCTGCTACCGCTATGTTACGTACGGAGTGCACCTAAAGGCCACGGAATGCAGAACCTGATAGAGGGAAGGCTCCCTGACGACCCACAAGTTTTGGTCATCGAGGACTTAATCAGCACAGGGGGGAGTTCGCTCAAAGCCGTAGAGGCACTTCGAGGAGCAGGTGCCAACGTGCTTGGGATGGCCGCCGTTTTCACCTATGGTTTTGATGTTGCTTCGGAGGCTTTTGCTACCTCTGGCACTGACCTAGTAGCGCTGACCGATTACGTAACCTTGGTACGTGTCGCGCTAGACAAAAAAATTATCCAAGATGCTGATCTAGAACTACTTACCGCTTGGCGGGCCGACCCAGCAGGGTGGGGTAGATAGACCAGACCACTGGCAAAAAACAAAGTATTGCACTGTGCCGCCTCTTGGTCTGCAGAGACCTAAGGGCGTATGCTGACTTGACAAGCCTAGGAGGATGTACTATTTTTGTGGGTAAGGGAACGATCTATCCCACCCTTGAGCTGATGGTAGCTAATGCTTTGACTTGATGGTAAAGGAACTAAACCCGCTTTTTTGCCTCAATATTCTACTATTTAGATCCGAAATAGGCAGCCGCACCTAGTTACTTTTCGCCTTCAAGTAGTATCTATTGCTGTAAACGAAACCCAAACACCCAGCACTTGTGGCTCAATAATGCCAACATTAAGGGGGTATTAAAGTGTCGCCAACTACCAAAATCCTACCTTGGGTACCTTTTTCTCAAGATTTACCGAAAATATCTCCCGATTCTCAAAACAAAATGCAATATTTATGGCCGTATAGCTCTGCTTGGCTCCTTGCCATGCCTTGTTATATGCTCTATTACCCACATACCCAACTATGACCGCATTACCAGCTGCGAAAAAACGCCCACCAGGCACCATTGACGCTCTTACCAAATCCAATTTTACCCAACAAGGGATGAAAACAACTCTACTCAGCACTTACATACGGCGCACTCTCTGCTCACTAGCACTGCTATTGGGCCTAGGTGGTATGTCTGCCTTTGCGCAGACCACCTACACCTGGGATGGTGGCGGTGGCGCCGACAACCGCTGGACTACGGCTGCCAACTGGTCTTCGGACGTGTTGCCGGTGTCCGCAGTCGCTAGCGTCGTTGTGTTTCCGACAGGTACAACGGTAACGGTTCTAGATGTGCCAACCATCACGCTTGGTGCACTAAGGACTCAAGGTACTGCTAATGTTACCCTGAAGCCTGCAACATCAGGTGCATCTGTACTCACCGTAGGCAACACTGCAGGTGGTGCGTTCAACCCAGCGGTTAGTGTAGAAGCGTCTGCCACCCTAACGATTACTGGGCGGGATAACCCAAGTGGTGTAGACCGCGACCTGACGCTAACCCAGCTTTCGAACGCGGCGGTTACTGGCACCATTTCGGGTAAGCTAGTCATTGAGCAAGACGATGATGTCAATTACACAGGTAGTGGGATCTTGACAACTCCTACACTTGGCACATTAACATTTGACGCCACCTCCACATTTGAGTGGTCGCGCGATGGTGGTACTTTACCAACGCCTAACGGAACCAATTTGGTATTTAATGCCGCAAGCACAACACGGATTATTGGTGTAAAGCAAAACGCTCCAGCTACAATAACCGTAGCCTCTACTTTCGGAAACTTTGTTTGGGATTGCCCTAACCAAGCTACCTCTGCAACTGCCTTTGCAAACAACGTTACAGTCACGATTACAGGTGATTTTACCCTTAACCATACAGGTACAGGGCATTTTGTACTAGGCAACGCCAACAACAACGGTACAGTGCTTGCCGTGCGTGGCAACATGGTGATCGGTAGTGCAACGTTTGCTAATAAGGCAGTATTCAACTTACGGAATAACCAAAATGGGAATAACAGCAATGTTAACCTAAACGGCAACCTTACTGTCAATGCGAGCGGTACGCTCACTGCAACTAGCGGAACTGGCAACGTTTTTACTTTTGGAGGCGCCCTAACTGGCTTCACCAATACGGCCATGACCGTTAGCGGTACTGGTACCATTGACCTTGCTAGTCAACAGTATGCCCTTGCAGGCACTGGTGGTAGCTTTGCAGTAGCGACAAATGTTACACCCGCAGCCGTTACCGTAACTTGGAGCGCAGCAGGTAGCCGTGCGATGGCAACCAATGTCGCGGCAAGTTGTGTTTTGTTGCCTACAGTTAACTGTGCCCTTGGCACTGCACTTTCAAGCGGTCCAGCAACACTTTCGTCCGTTACTTCCACAATCACAGGTACCGTAACTTTCCCTTCAGGGCAAGACATCACAGTTGAGTTTGGTAACTATACTGCGGCAGCCTCTGGTGCCCTTAACATGAACCAGGTAGGTCGTACACACAACCTAGTTTTCAGCGGCGCAACGAATTCAATCCCTGCAACTGCCCTTGCAGGCTTCCAAGCTGGTAATAGCACTGTAACTTTCAGTGGTAAGGTCAACGGTCAACAAATTCCTTTCGGTACGACCTTCAATAACTTGATTATTGACGGTAGCCCTTTTGTGAACAACAGTACAGGAACCTCTGGTACATCTGCTACGATCACTGTCAACGGAACCCTCACCCTCAAGTCAGGTAACCTCAATGCTGGTACTTTTGCTGTTAACAACGTCGTAAGGACAGATGGTACTGTAGGTTCGGCAACCATACAGCCAATTGGCGCTGGTACCTATAACCTGACCTACGGCATACCTACGCTAACGCTCAACCGTAACACAGGTGCCGAGTGGTCAGCAACTGCTACCCATGTAAATAACGTAACCATCAATACAGGTGCAGGCAACATCGTTACGATGGGTGCCCTCCGTACGTTTAACGGTGTTTTGACTTTCACTACTGGATACCTGAATACAGGTGCTTCGGGTAATGGTGTGGTCTTTAGTGCGACAGCCTCGCATACGGGTGCCTCAAATACCAGTAATATAATAGGTGTAGGTTCTGGCTTTGTTTTCCGCACAGGTACCACCACCACTCCGTTTACCAATTTTGAGTTTCCTGTTGGGTCCATGGGCACGTATGCTCCTGTTACCGTTACCAACGTGGCCTTCACAGGCGCTACCCTTACTTTGGGATACAGAACGACACCAAACCGGTCAGCTTTAGCCCGTCCATCGACGATCAACCTCAACCGCAGTTGGGTCTTCACGACTTCTGCCGGAACCTTGACCTCCATAACCTCTAATTATACTTATGGTGCATCTGAGGCAACTGGCACGTTAACTACAGTACGTGGCCGGTCATTCTCTGGTACCTCTTGGGCTACCCCTGCCGCCGTCGGTACCATTACCTCTACCACCTTGCCAGGTGTTCAGTTCACTACAATCCCAACCTTACCAGCCGAGGTAACTGCCGGAGATGCCAATGCCTTTGATATCACGCCTACCAATAAGGTATATATCCTTATTGCAGCGAACTGGACTGCCAATGCTAGTTGGGTAGGTGGTACAGCTGCATCACGTCCCTCATTAAATGATGGTACCGAGCATATCATGATTGCTTTTAGCTCTACACTTACCTTGTCAAACAACCCTACATTCAACGCAGCGTCACTTTCATTATCAAACGGTGGCGGTGCTACAATCAACGGCAATGCCTTTACGGTACAAGGTGATGTGGTTGTGAACAATCAGCTCAACTTTGGTGTCGCCTCAACTATTTTAGGCAATATCATTATTGGCACTGGCGGGCAACTAAATGTGACCTCCAACCAAAACGTTAACCTTTCAGGCACGGGTAACCAAACCCTGACCAACAATGGTGGTAGCCTGAGCACCAGCAATGTATTTGTATGTAATGCTGCTGCAGGCACCCGTACGGTAACGTTTGCTGGTCCTAACGCCTATACCATCGGTGGTGTCAACGTTGGTGGGACCACAGCTGGTAACGCTGTCAGCGTTGTTTTTAGTAATGACGATCCGAATACAGGAGTAACTGTTAACGGGCAGCTCAATAATATCGGTGGCAATACATTTGGGCGCTTCTCAGTAGCTGCCAACAAAGTGCTTACCCTTACTGGTGCTACACCTTATGGTTTTTCTGGTGGAGATATTGCCGACACCACCAACTTTGATGCCTCGGCAACAGGTTGTACCGTTCGCTACAACGCAGATGCCAACCAAACCATTATGCCAGGGCTTTACCAGAATGTGATTCTGGGTAGCGCTGGTAGCGTCTCGGCTCGTTCCAAAAACTTGCCAGCTGCAGACCAAGTTCAGGTATTAGGTAACATTGAGTTGCGTGATGCGGTCACATTCCAAGATAACGGCTCTGCAGGTAGCGTTTTTGTTCTAGGATCCAAAACACAAGCCTCAACCTCCCAGCTCATTATCAAATCCAACCAAAGCCCTGCAGTCATTCTCGGCAACAACAACGCTGCTAATGCAAACCATGGCACGACCTGGATCCTGAGCAATGGTGATGTTTTCCCTCGTACTGTCGAGAACCCTTCTTCATCAATTCGCTTTGGCTATTTGTATTTTGACGCTTTTGGTGCGAATACGATAACCATCAATCGTGATATTCAAATCACGAAAGCGATGTACACGTCCAAAATCTATCCTGGGAACGATGTTATTTACCAACCACCATTCCAAACAACTACCTTCCTAACCAATCAGGGCACTAGGACAGACATGTTCCTTGGTCTTGGCGGTACCTCTACCAATCGTGGAGACTCCCTTACGCTGGGTAACTTTGTGCTTGCAGACAACCTAAACAACAACAACAGGCTAAACGTTAGCCGTAACGTTAAGATCGCAGGCGCTAGCCAAACAGCTGTCTTTACCGCCAATGGTTTCTCAAGCGGTATTGCCTGTGCTATCACCCTGAGTGATAACGTTGTTTTTGAGATTGATGCTAGCAATGTCCCTGATGGTCGTGCTGTGATGGCCTTCGGTAACGTGACAGTGCCGCCAGTGCTTACCGTCCCTGCGACGAGTCTCTTCAAGATTACCGCCCCCAACCGTATAAACTGGACTAATGCGACTACCTCTGGGCAGACAATTGCAGGTAACGTTGACTTCAATGGTAGCATCATTACCATAGCTGGTACCCATACCTTCCAAGGTCGTATGCTGAATGTCAATCGGGTGACCATGACACATGCTACCGTCATCCAAGGTTTAGCCACTACAACTAGCTCTTTACCAAACATCACCAAGACCGGTGACGGTGTCCTCACCTTTAGTGCGGGAGCGACTTTCTCAGGTAGTTTCGACTCGTTTTCGGGTGCTGACCTAGTTTTTAACGGCACCATTACGACAACAAGCTCAGTTTCTGGCACTTCAGGTACAACGTTTTACACAACGTTTAATACCAATAACTCAATCACTGGTGCAGGTTCATTTAATCCCTTCAATTGGCGTCACTTGCCAAGTGCTAACACGACCACCTTGGCCGTTAATGCCACTGTAGCTAATGATTTATCGGTTGAGTCTGGTGTTCTGACCGTAGGTTCATCTACTACATCGCCTACACTTACTGTAGCCAATGATGTTGTTGTCCGTGGTGGTACGCTCAGCGCCAACACCACCGTCGGTACTGGTGTTTTAACCCCAACCCTAATTGTTGATGGAAACTTAACTCAGCTAAGTGGTACTTTCTCCTTCGGAGGAACCTTCACCACACCTAACCAAGTTGCCCCAGTGGTTAACCTGCGTATGGGCAATGGTGTTGCTGGTGCCAAAGCCTTGTCTGGTACGTTTGCCTCAATGCACAACCTGACTATCGGCGACAATGCAGGTGACGTGCTGACCAACACAGCTACTATCACTAGCCTAACAGGTAACATCTCCAACACTGGTTCGATGACCTCAACAGCAGGTACAGTTACCGTAGGTTCTACTACAACTAACAACTCAAGCATCACAGCTAACACCATCGGTAGCAACCCTGGCCTTAGCTTCTTCAACTTAACTGTTGGTAACAATAACACCAATGCCCAAGTTATTTCACTTGGTGCAGATGTTACGGTTGGTAATACCAATAACATCCAGATCAATAACGCATCTGGTGGTTTTGCGCTTAATGGTTACCAACTAACTGTTAACGGGCAAACAACAGGTACTGGTAGTTTCCGGGGAGATGTTAACGCTACACCAGGTACCAGCCGCCTTGTTTTATCTGGTTCTGCAGGAGCAACTGGTACATTCGGCTTTGCCTCAACGCACCAAAATTTGCAAGCGCTCACCCACAACAGGACCGCCTTCAACCAACAGTTGACCTCCAACTTGGTGATCACTGGGGCAGCTGGCAAAAAACCAAGCCTCAACCTACTTGCTGGTAATCTTGATGTCAGCAGCTCAAATGTGATTTCCTTCCAAGCTGCTGGTGCCCTAATCCGTCGTGGTGTTGGTTCTGTTACCGCTGCTGATATTGTTTCAACTAGCATGACCTCCGTCGGCTACGAATACACTGCCACTGCCACCGTTGGTGCTGGCAACGAAGTTCTATCTGGCATCGCTGTCGATACCCTGACAATCAATGCACCAAGCGGCACAGTTACTGCTGCCGCTGCTATTGTCACATCTGGCAGACTGCGGATGACAGCTGGTATCCTTTCATTGGGTGCCATCAACTACACCGTTACCGATGCCAATCCGTTTATCACAGGTACCAATAGCTTTGTCGATCAGTCTGGTGCTGGCCGCCTGACCCATTCGCGCGCTGCAGGAACTGCCTCAGACTTTAATGGCACATGGCCTATTGGTACTGGCTCTAGCTACTCGCCTGTCACGATCACTGGCCTAGCTGCTAGTGTATCTGGAACCCGGACCCTTAACGTCTTGCCAACGGCAAGTGCTAACCCGAATTTCCAAGTCGCTTCTGTCGGTCTTGCACGTTTCTTTAGCTTTACTTCAACTAACATTACTGCACTGACTGCTGGCTCACTTGCCTTTAGCTATGTAGATGCAGACATCAATGGCACCGAAGCCAGCTATCCTAGCAATGTCTATTATTGGGATGGCGCTGTCTGGACCCTCGCTGGTACCCCATCTGTCAATGCAGGTGCAAATACCTTTACTGCTGGTGACCTTAATGGCCTAACCACGCTTAACGGTACCCAATGGTCAACAGGCGAGCTTCAAGCCTTTGTTGTTGACTTGGTTTACAGCATCGCTGGTGGCGGTCTGTTCACCGATGGCTCTAAATGGTCTGATACCGAAGGTGGCGCTGCTCGTGGTACTGCCCCAACTGTATCTGAGAAAATGGTTATTACCACTGGTAACAGCATCACACTTACTAACGGAGCTACAGTACTCGCTACTGAAATCAGGTCAGGCGCTACCTTGTCCCAAGATGGTGCTACTGGTGTTGACTTAGGTAGCCTAGGCGGTACAGGCACACTTCGTATCAACACTACGACTGCTCCTACTGCGATTTATACCAACTTTGTTACGACCTCAGGTGGTACCATCGACTACTATGGTACAACAGGGTTTGCGATGCCCAACCTTACCACCTATCGCAACCTGACCGTAAGTAATACGGACCTTGTTACATCATCTACCAACTTCACCCTTAACGGTGACTTGACAGTTACAGGCAAATTCCAGAACACCCACGTAGTTACGCTCAACGCTGCTACAGGCATCATCGCTGGTACTGACTCTGTACGTCTGCACAACAGTATTCTCCCTGCGGGCAAGACATACGCTATTAGCAACACAGGCGGTGTTAACATTTCTGGCACGCCAGCTGGTACAGGTATCCTGACCATGATTGCTGGTGGTAAAGTTGGTTATACCCAAGCTACTGTTCCTTATGGTTTGGTTTCTGCTGAGCTGAATAAGGCTGGAGTTACATTGGTTGCTAATGGTACGATTAACCAAACCATACCGACCCCGATTTTTAACCTCGAGACCAACAAGCCAAGTGGTACCATCACTTTAGCTGGTGTCAATACCATTAACGGTAACCTCAATATGCTTAGTGGTGTCATTAACTATCCACTGACCGCTACTTTGTTGATCAACGGATCTTTGACAGTTACCTCGCCTAGTGTTACCAACATGATCAACACGACTGGTGGTATCGCAGGTAATAGTGGTGGCACAACAGGTTTTGTTTATGTCAGCTTTACAGACCCAGCCAATGCGACCTTGACTGTCCCAGTTGGCTCTAACAACAAATACCATGGCCTGACCTTCACCAATCTGAACGGTGCTGGTACTGGTTATGTGTACATCTCGACAACCAATGCAGCCAACCCACTGACCTCATCAAGCAATACCCTTGGTCAGTACTGGCGCTTTGGTACCACCCTTGGTAGCTTCTCTGCCAATGTGGTTGGTACTTATGACCAAACCAATGTTGTCGGTACTGAGGCCAGCTATCAACTCAAACAAAGCGAAAACCAATTCTATTGGTCTGACCCAGGTACTGCCCGCAGCATCAACACAACTGCCAATACCTTCTCGATCACCTTGTTTGGCCCAACTACAAGCTTCTTGTATGATCTAGCTCTTGGTCAGCCAGATGCGTTTATCCAGAACCTATTTAGCTCTATTGCCACTGGCAACTGGAACGATGCAAGTACTTGGGATGTTAATGGTGTGCCAGATCCTTCTGTTCCTGCTGTTGTTTTGATCAACTCTGGCCATATCGTCACCCTCACTACCAACGTAGTTTTGGCTCCTTCTTCTGGGTCGTACCTTGTAAGTGTGCAGCCAGGTGGTACTATCGGCTTTGCTGGTAGCAGCGTCTTGAGTGGTGGTGCAAACACCCGTCTCTTGATCAATGCAGATGCTGGCCTTACAACCCAACACCCATCGGGTTGGGAGCAAAGCACAGCCGCTGGTTGTGTGCAAGTTGCTATCCGTAACTACTCTTTTGGTGGCATCTACGAATTCAATGGTACTGCTGCCCAGACAACCGGTACATTTACTTCGACGCTCAATGGTAATGGCAAGCTCATTATCAACAATGGGTCGATGACTACCAACAACTTCACGACCAACTCATTCCATCGCGAGACTGGCTTTACAGGTGGTGTATCTCTAGGCCGTCCTAACCTTGCGCTCAATGGCAATGCCACTATAGAGATTCGTTCAGGTGTCTTCACGCTTACAAACGTTACCCCATTCACCAACACGATTACAGGTACCAGCACCAATCCGATCACAGTAGGCCCTAATGCCTTGCTTCGTGTCGATTGCGGTGGCGCCAGGACCTTGCAAAGTGTTATCGGTAACGCAGGTGGTATCAATTGGACTACTACAGCACCATACGGAAGCCTGCACATTTTCAACGTTGGTGCTTCAGCTACTTATACAGGTACAAATGCTAGCGGTGGTAACATGTACGGAGCCAACATGCAGAACTTTGTTGTGCATACTGCACTCAATACTGCCGTGATTCCGGTCTTTAGTCCGACTGTTCCGATCACAATTAGCGGTAACCTAACCATTGTGGGGCTAACAGCCAACTCGACTAACGCACTTGACTTTAATCTTGCTGATGGTGCTACTATCTACAAGGTTTACATGGCAGGTCAGCATCAGAACAGTGGCAAGTTCAATACCACACTTGGTTTCCCATCTGGTTCAACAGCTGGTATCAACCTAATTGGTGACGCAAACCATAGCATTGGTCTAACCTTTACCAATGCCGAAATCCCTAACGCAAGTAGTGGGCAGAACATTACCCGCTTTATCTTGATGGGTTCTGGTACAGCAAACATGATCATGCCTAGTAATAAGGTCTTTAACGTAACAGGCTTGTTCAAGAACAGCTTTGCGCATGGAGGTTTTGGCATGGACGGTGGAGGTAATGACAACCTCATGACCCTGAGTGGCCCTATTCAACTAGATCAAAACTTGAATTTCTCAGGTGGTTCAGCAGCGTCAGATGTAGGTGTTTTAACTATTGAAGGTTCAGGTGCTATTACCGGTACAGGAGCGTTTGTTAACGCATCTTCTGGTTTCCGTCGTGTGATCGTCGATCGCGCAGGTGAAATTGTCAACCTTCGAGGTGTTATTGCGAATGGTGCAAGTGTTGCTGCCAATGGTACCCTTGAGTTGCGCAACGGCTCAACTGTCAACCTTGGCAACTTCAATCTTGAAGTCCAAGGCGACCTTCTTATGTCAGGCCACTCTACCATTACAGCTGGTTTTGGTATCTTGTCTTTGACAACCAAAGGAGGTGGTAACCTTATTACAGCTTCCCCAACTGGGACTATTCCTAGCCTTCGTATCGATAACAGTGCTGGTGTTAGCCTGCCAACCACAGGTGGTAGCCGCCTAACTATCAGCTCTGGTCTCACTCTGACTACTGGTACCTTTGATATTGGGTCTGCTACCTCTGGCCTCAATACCTTCATCTATAATGGTATTGGAGGGCCAACTGGCACCACTTCCAACCTGATCGCAACTACACC
>CANHWS010000009.1 GCA_947464365.1 Cytophagaceae bacterium
GCCAAGGCCCAGATCGTTTTCGTCCAAGAAGAGCCACAGAACATGGGTTACCTACGTTTTGTCCTCCACAAGATGGGCGATCGTGCACTCAACCTGAATGTTCAAGAAATTCTAGAAGTCAACGAGGAGCAAATGAACCTTGCCGGTCGTCAGGTCTATTATATTGCCCGTAAACCAAGTGCCTCACCTGCCACAGGTTTTGGCAAGGTGCACCAGCGCGAGCAACTAGAGCTGATCGACAAATCGTTCAAACTCTAATCACCACAACCAATCATCCCATACGGAAGGCCCATACCCTCGGGTTTCCGTCTTGATAATGATTATATTGCCGCAAGGCTTGGCGTCGTTATATGGCGAACCAATGGCATAATGCTTGTGGGCAAGTTAGGGTGAGATCAATCTACCCTTGACCTGCCCACAAGGTGCCAAAATGGTTCATCCAAACTGCCAGCCAACCAACGCTTTAGTAACTACCAAATCAGATCAATCAACCAAATGAAGGCTCCTATTGTCTTGTCAGTGGCCACAGCGGCCCTAGCTCCCATTTGCCTCCTGTTCCTGACGGGTTGGCATGGGTTCAATCCTGCCCGCAAGCCTAGTGGCAAGCGCGGTCAACAGACAATGGTCACGATGCCGATTCAGCAGGCTAAGTTGGCCTTCAAGATCGTCAATGGACAGCGTGTAGGAGATCTTAGCCAAGCCCTCTTGGGTCAGTCTTCGGTCCTCAACTTTGACACCATCGTAACGGGCAACCCACAGATCATCTGTGACGAAGACTTCACCGATGGTGCCTTTGACAACCTTAATGCCTTTAACTCAGACCCTAGGCGGCTTAACAACTGGGTCCCTTTTGGCGGAGGGGTTGCCTTCCGTCCTGCCCAAGATCGGACCACTTTCCCTGTTTCCTTTGCTCGTAAACCAGCCCTTGGAGGTGCTGATTGGGAAGGCCTACAATATCAAGTGTTTCAGGACACCAATGGTGATGGTCGCTTCTCGACAGCCGAAAAACGCAAGTGGTATGTGGACAAAAAGGACGAAGTCTGCATCGTGGAGTACACCAGCTTTAGTGACCTTGCCGCTAGGCCCGAAACTTACGGCACCGAAGTCGCGATGCTAGAGGATACCGACGAGCCCTCCTTCCAAGGCAATCCGCACTATGGACACGACCTTAGTTTTGAGGTCCTCCAGAGCCATAGCGTTGATCGTACCCAAGCCTCGGTGCAAGTAGAGCCCAATGTTGAAAACACGGGCAACCGCTCCAGCATCGGGGTGCTCAGATCGCATTATAATGGCTGGCCTACTGATGTCGAGCTAGGCAAAGAATATACCCAGATGACCATCTGGCGCAACAGGCCTGGCACAGGCACTACCAATGTCGAACAATGGGGTACCTTCCGCTATGGTGATATGTCTATCGCCAGCGAGATGAACTCGGACCTAGAGCCTACCAACAAGTACTCCGTCTTTAACAACATTCAGGTAGCCTTTTTCCGTGCTGGCATCCGGACCACCAACCCGATCTTGGTACGGTCAACGATTGCCGCCCGCGACTCAGCCCAAATAGGTTTGCTGCGCTGCAAAGTCGGCATTACCAAAAAGTGTGACTTTGACCTCAACTACAGCGTTGGTGCCTCTGATGTTGCCATCTTGACTAGCAACCTAGGCCGTACGGATAGTGCCAATATCCGGACAGGTGATGCTGATAACAATACTAAGGTTGATGCCAATGATGCCAACTCCTTGATCGGTCTTTGGACAGAGGCGCGCCCAGCCTTCGATAGCATCAAAGCCTATGGTACCTACAACCCAGCTGATGGCCATATCTACCTCAGCCTCAAGAACATTTCTTACCTCAAGATCAGCAGCCTAAACCGCCGCCTCATCCGCACGAGTGCTAACATTACTGGCCTCAACGCCACTGGTTCATTAGTCAGTGACAGTGCCATCATTGCCTACACTGGTGCTGAGTGGACCGTCCCTAACCTCGACCTTGGCCCAGCTGCAGCATTAGCCCTGCAGGCTGGCGAGCTAAGCCTCCGTGTCAACTACAAAGGCAGCAAGGAAAGCGAAGGATTCGAGATTCCGTTCGCCACCCTGCTCGTAACCCAAAACGCAATACCTGCCACTGGAATCAACACTACCTTGTTGTTGGACGGCAATCAGTTTGCTATCCCGGCCTACAACCAAGCATTTGATGTCAACGTCTTCACGACCGACGGCAAACTACTTTATCACAACCATCAGGCCAGCACCACCAGCCACCTGATCGACCTCAGCAATATCCGCCTACCTATGGTGCCGAAAGTCATCATGGTCACAGGCAAAAACCGTAAACGCCTGATGAGCCGCACCTATACCGCCTTCTAAGATTCGGGATCCAGCAAATCCCTACCTGACCAAGGCTACTGAGCGCGACTAATCATCCATCACAACCAATCACTACCAATATCAACCCAGTGCCACATAGGCACAACCCCCGATTATGTCAATAGAAGTAAAGGTGCCCACCGTGGGCGAGAGCATCAGCGAGGTCACGATCGCCAGCTGGACCAAACAGACGGGTGACTATGTCAAGCTTGACGAAGTGATCGGCGAGCTGGAAAGCGACAAAGCCACCTTTGAGCTCACCGCACCTGCTGCAGGTTACCTCAAACAAGTTGCCCAGGTAGGAGACAACCTACCGATTGGTGGACTGATCTGCTACATTGATGCAGATGCTGCGTCCCCTGCTGGTGGCACCGCTGCCGCTGCCCCAGCTTCAACCCCAAGTGCTGCTCCTGCTGAGGCACCTGCCGCTCCTGCTGAGGCACCAGCCGCTCCTGCTGCCGCACCAGCCCCTGCTGCTGCTCAAGACCTAGTCATGAAAGTCCCTGCCGTTGGCGAAAGCATCAACGAAGTGACCATTGCTAACTGGAACAAAAAAGACGGAGACCTCGTCAAAGCCGAAGAGATCTTGTGCGAGATCGAGAGCGACAAAGCCACCTTTGAGCTCGCTGCCGAAGCCTCTGGTATCCTGACCATCAAAGCCCCTGCTGGCACCACCCTTTCAATCGGTGATGTCATCTGTGTAATTTCTGCTACTGCTGGTACTGCTGCGCCTGCAACTGCTCCCACTGCTGCACCAGCCGCCTCTGCTGCGCCTGCCGCTGCCCATGCCGACCATAGTGGAGTGGCGATCAGCCCAGTAGCTGCCGCCATCCTGCAAGACAAAGGCATTGCTGCTAGTGCCGTCAAAGGCTCTGGCCCTGGTGGCAAAATCACCAAGGAAGATGCCATGAAAGCCACTTCTGCGCCTGCCGCTGCCCCAGTTGCGCCTGCTGCCCCAGCCGTGGACATCAAAGGAAATGCCGTGCCTGCCGCTGCACCAGCCAAACCAGCTGGCGACCGTGCCCAGAACCGTACCAAGATGACCAGCCTCCGCAAAACGGTTGCTCGTCGCCTAGTTGCTGTCAAAAACGAAACGGCTATGCTCACCACCTTTAACGAGGTAGACATGAAGCCGATCATGGACCTGCGCAACAAACTCAAGGACAAGTTCAAGGAGAAACATGGTGTTGGCCTTGGCTTCATGAGTTTCTTCACCAAAGCCTGCGCTACTGCCCTGGCCGAGTTCCCTGCCGTCAATGCCTTCATCGACGGAGACGAAATCGTCAACAACAACTTTGTCGATGTATCGATCGCTGTTTCGGCCCCTAAAGGCTTGGTCGTCCCTGTGATCAGGAACGCCGAGAAAATGTCTTTTGCCGAGATCGAGAAAGAAGTCATCCGCCTTGCAACCTTGGCTCGTGACAACAAGTTGACCCTCGAGCAAATGACTGGTGGCACCTTCACGATCACCAATGGTGGTGTGTTTGGCTCCATGCTCAGCACCCCGATCATCAATGCGCCACAGAGTGCCATCTTGGGTATGCACAACATCGTCGAGCGGCCAGTAGCCATCAATGGTGAGGTTGTGATCCGCCCGATCATGTATGTGGCCCTCAGCTATGACCACCGCATCATCGATGGCCGTGAGTCTGTTGGTTTCTTGGTACGTGTCAAGCAACTGCTAGAGGACCCTATCCGCTTGTTGTTAGAGGTATAGTCCAATCTTGCCAGACTGACTTTAGTACTGCTTAACCTACCAAAAGTGCCCTAATCAGACCGTATTAGGGCATTTTTGGTTATTATTGTTACCCCAAATAGTCCCAGCGCATAACCAAACCAGCACCATATTACTTTTCGAACCAAAAGGCACAAGAGAGGCTAAATAGATTGAAGCCCTGCAGCAACTAGCTGTCTCTGAGGAGTTTATCAGGTATGTAATTGCTCTTCATAAACTATTCAATGTAGACACCAAAACCTACAAGTTTTATTATGTATTTCTGAGTAAGATCAATAGCCAAACCCTATATAGGAATTGGTATGGGCCTGAAGATAGAGAGGTATTCAATAAATCAATCCGATTGATCACCCCACCTATTGACGTCAAGGCGATCAACTACCAAAAACTAATCCAAACCCAATAATGCCCACCCCACCACACCTAGCCGAAGCCCTAAGCCAGCGGCAGCAACAGGGTCTCTTGCGCCAGCTGGGTGCAGGCCTGGAGGGGGTGGACTTGTATAGCAACGACTATCTCGGCCTAGCACGTAGTCCTCAACTACACCAGCAGATCCAGCAGGCATTGGCAGATCGGGGACTTTTAGGTCATGGAGCCACGGGTGCAAGGTTGTTATCTGGTGGCACAGACTTGGCGCTAGAGTTGGAAGCGGAACTCGCCAAACACTTCAAAGCGGAGGCAGCCCTACTTTTCAACAGTGGGTATGTGGCCAATATTGGGCTATTGCAGGCCATCAGTCGGCGGCAGGATTTGGTGCTATATGATACCCTTTGCCACACCAGCTTGCGCGAAGGAATCCGCCTAGGCCTAGGCAAAAACTACGCCTTTCGCCATAATGACCTATCCCATCTGGCAGACCTACTAACCCGCCATCAGCCAAGCATTACCCAGCAAGGAGGCGTAATCTACATCGTGGTCGAGTCGCTCTACAGCATGGATGGCGACATGGCCCCACTCCAAGCAATGGTCAACCTTGCCCAACAGTTCGGTGCCTACCTCATTGTGGATGAGGCCCATAGCACCGGGCTATTTGGTCCAGATCAGTCACCTAGCCAAACAAACCACTATGGTGCCGGGCTAGTAGTCCGACTAGGACTCGAACCATACTTTTTCGCACGTATCCACACCTTTGGCAAGGCCTTTGGGGCTCATGGGGCTTGTGTTGTCGGGGCTGATAGCCTTATTCAATACTTGGTGAACTTCAGCCGCAGCTTCGTCTATACCACCATGATGCCGGCCCATGGACTGATGGCAATCCGTGAAAGTTTGCAGATTCAGAATGGGCAGAGTATTGCTGCAGGGTATTTACAACTACGTTTTTGGGACATCGTGGCAATATGGCAACGGCTCGTGGCAACAGCTGGGCTTGAGGTTGTATCAGCCCATTCAGGTCCCATCCAGACCATCTTGACCCCTGGTAATGTAAGGGCTAGGTCAGTAGCCCAGCAACTTCAGCAAGCGGGCTTTGCGGTCAAACCTGTACTATCACCTACGGTCCCCAAAGGGCAAGAGCGTATCCGTATCTGTTTGCATAACTATAATACCGAGGGCGAGCTTAGCCAACTGTTGCAGACCTGCGCCAAGTTCCTGCTTGCAACCTAGGGCTAGCGGAATGTATATTGCCCCAAACCACGCAAACATCCCGACAAACACCAATGGCCTACCAGCTGATACAAGTTCTGCCAACAGACAAACGCCTCATCAAGGCCTTTCTGGAGCTACCCGTTCGGCTATATGCTGGCAACCCATACTGGATCCGACCGCTGGACAAAGACATCGAGGAGGTATTTGACCTGAAAAAGAACAAAACCTTCCGCCATGGCGACTGCATCCGTTGGGTATTGCAGGACAAAAAGGGGCTGGTGATCGGTCGGGTAGCAGCCTTTTATGATAAACGCCTTTTTGCCAAGGACCACCAGCCAACAGGTGGAATGGGCTTTTTTGAGTGTATCAACGACCAAACGGCGGCAAACCAATTACTAGATGCCTGCAAGGCCTGGCTCCAGTCACGTGACATGGCAGAAACAGGTGTGCCGATCCTAGCGATGGATGGCCCAGTCAACTTTGGTGGCCGTGACCGTTGGTGGGGGCTCTTGCTGGATGGCGAATTGCCACCCAATTTTGGGATGTTCTACCACCATGCCTACTACCAGGACCTGCTCAGCAGCTATGGCATGCGCATCTACTTTAAGCAATTCACCTTCGGCAGGCAAGTAGCAGCACCCATGAGCCCTGTTGTCTGGGAAAAGGCCCAACGAATCCGCCAGAACCCCGACTATACCTTCCGGATGTTGGACCTCAAACGGCTAGAAGACTTCACCGAGTATTTCAGGACGATCTACAACGCCGCTTGGGTCAAACATAGTGGTGTTGGCGAGATGACTACCCTACAGGCCAAAGCCACGATGAAGGCCCTCAAACCTGTGCTTGAGCCTAGTCTGCTTTGGTTTGGGTTCTACAAGGGCGAGCCAGTCTCGTTCTTCATCATGATCCCGGACTTGAACCAGTATTTCAAATACCTAGACGGCAAATTTGACCTCTGGGCCAAGCTCAAGTTCCTGTACCATAAATGGCGTGGGCACTGCAACAAAATGATCGGAGTGGCCTTTGGGGTTGTGCCTAGCCAACAAGGCAAAGGGGTCGAGAGTGCGATGGTGGCCGCTTGTGCTGATGTAGTCCAGAAAACCCTACCCTACCGCGAGTTCGAGATGATCTGGATCGGTAGCTTTAACCCCAAGATGCTCAAGGTGGCCGAAAATGTACAGGTCGAGCTCACCAAAACCCATGCGACCTTTCGGCACTTGTTTGACCCCATCGCCACCCCTTGGAAGGACTGCCCCAATACCTAAGCTTGCAGAAATAGCCTAGTTTGCAGCCTAAACCCCAAACCGCCCTAATACCTTTTCGACCCCAGCAATGTAGGCAGCGCCAAACAAGTTGACATGCACTAGCAAGGGGTATAGGGTATAGATTTCCATCCGTTCGGTCCAGCCGGGCTCAAGCGGTGCTGCCTCTTGATAGGCCTCATAAAAGTTAGTCGGGAAGCCGCCAAATAGCCTCGTCATCGCCAGATCTACTTCCCGATGCCCATAATAGACCGAGGGATCAAATATGGTCGGTTTGCCTTGTTTATTGGGCATGATATTGCCGTTCCAGAGGTCCCCATGTAACAGACTGCGGCCCTCTTGTGGCAAAACTTCGGGCAGTAGGTCACATAGTTGTTCCAGCCGTTTGAACAACTTCAGCGGGATCAGATCATCCAACAAGGCTTTGCCCGCCATCGGGATGATGCGCTGCCTAGCCCAAAACACTGGCCAAGACTCCTCCTGATCATTGGTCTGCAGCAGCGTGCCGAGATAGTTATGGTGCCGCAAGCCCGATGATGGTCCTTGATGTGCATGTAGGTTGGCCAGACCTGCCCCGAGCTGCCGCCAATAGTATCGGCTAGGCATCTGGCTCTCAACAAACTCAAGCAGCAGATATCCATAGCCTTGGGTATGCCCGTATCCAAACACGAACGGAATGCGCAGATGACCATCGTTTATTATGCCCACCTCGCTCCTGCCGTTTTCAAAATCTGCAACAATATCTTCTCTTATCGCAGCCTGCAATAGCTGCAGCCCCTTGGCCTCTTGCTCAAATACATCGGCATCCTCCATCTCCCTAAACTTCAGGAAATAGAGGGTGCCTCCCGTTCGCAAACAAACCGCCGTATTGACGTTGCCACCCGTTACCAAAGCATAGTCTACTACCTCCCTTTCCTCTCCGAGGCTCTGCATCAGGATCTCCTCAAAAAAGCTAACAAGTCCTTCGGTGTCAAACATGGGTCAGGCGGGGCTACTGTCTTTTTATAGATTGGGGGTGGATTGATGCCAAAATGCTACTTAGGCCAACCGAGCTTTGATATCGGCCAACAAAGCAGGTATGGTCCGGATCATAATGGTCTGGACCAGCTCAAAGTCGGCTGTATTGCCATAATAGGGGTCTGGGACAATACCTTTTCCGACTGGGTCCCAGTCACGCAAGAGCCTAAACTTATCCTTTTGCGCAGCTGATGGCCTTAACAGACTAAAGGCGTCATCTAGGTTTTTGTCCTCCATCCCGATGATTAAGTCAAAGTCCTCCAAGTCTTGCGGGCGCAACTGCCTTGACACATGGTTCATCCGATAACCTTGGGCACGCGCCACTGCTTGTGTCCGGTGGTCTGGCCGATTGCCAATTTCGTACGTGCTTGTCGCAGCCGAGTCAACCCTGATTTGATCACCTAAACCTGCTTCCGCTACTAACTGAGCCATCACAGCTTCGGCCACGGGCGAGCGGCAAATGTTGCCCAGACAGAAAAACAAAATACCAAAAGACTTAGATGCCATAGGCGAAGGGTGGATTGCTAGATCGGCCCAAAAGTACGATCCAGAGGGCTTGTCACACTAACAACCATCCGACTAAAGGCCAGAATCAGGCAAATGACAAAAACAAATGCAGATATTGACCCCACCACTTGCAGCTTACATCCTGACACACTACTTTTGCAGTCCCTCAGCGCAATAGGGCATTATAAACCCTTTGCGACTCTCAATTGGCCAGGTGGTGGAATTGGTAGACACGCCACTTTGAGGGGGTGGTGCCCTTACGGGTGTAGGAGTTCGACTCTCCTTCTGGTCACATCATCCCGGTGCTTCGGCATCAAACTATTAGCGCAAGACGGATATTTCTGTCTTGCGCTTTTTGTTTGACTTTTGGGTCGGTATTACGTCTGGTTTATGCCCGGAAACCCCAGCTCATAAACCGCTACTTTGCCCTGATGTAGTCAACCATTTGCCCAGTGGAGCTGACAGTAGTACCCCAACATAGATCCTGATATTGAAAACGGATTCGGCTCGGTGGGATAAGCCTATTGTCGCCAGTGGTGTCACTACCTACCGGATGCACAAAGAAAGTATGGCTTACTGATGCCACATTGGCACAAGCACCGCCGGACTCACCACTACTAAAACGTGCAAGCCTGGCATCAAACCTAGGCGGCGACATCCGGAGATCCTGCAGGTATTGCAAATAGGTCAGGATCCAGAGCGGGTTGTATTGATAGATGGCCTGTGTTGCCAGCACAGAACTCAAAGACAGTTGACTCATGATGATTGTCTGTCCATTGATAGATAGATTCGTTTCATAAGAAAACCGACAACTATCGGCATCATATTTGGCATTGACAGCTTGAATAACAGCAGGCTGACCAGGGGCCATGCTATAGGCGGTCAGTTCCGATGCAAGTCCGGCATTCCAGCTTCTGACAACGGTGCTATCAATTTTGTTAGACAGGCTCTGGATAATACTACTGCCAAAAAGGCCATTTTGATATTGATAAGTACAAACCTGATCGAGTATAGTCGTATTGTTGCTCACTATCCTTGATCTAATCAGCTTAGTGATCCTGCCAGCTGCGTTGTATTCGAAGTCAAAAATTGCATTGATATTGGGCGACCAGATCGCAGCAGGTAGGTTTGTCACCTTAATTTCGGCAGGGCGAAAACCATTGGCCATATAACTAATATTGATCCGACCCTCAACCCCAATTTGGCTAGCTGATCTGATCGTGACGGAGGTAAGCCTCTGGAGTGCATCGTATCCAAATGCAAAGGCCCACCCTCTTGGGTTTATGGAGTCAAACTTAACTGCAGTAGGTAGGTAACCTGCAATGGCAAACGGGTTGGTACTGACCTGATTTTGAGCCTTAATGGGCTCCGGATCTGGTGGGGCACAGCCGCTAAGCCCAGCCAGCACGAGTACCAAAAAGCAAATGCAGCGCAACAAGGTAGATGCCATTGGCAGATAGCTAAGTTAAGATTTCTGAATTCTAATGTAAGAGGATTATCAGGAATCTTGGTACCGATATCAAGAAAGAAGACGGATTTTTTTCTACTGGCATTTACTTGCCCACAAAGAGATCGCAACGCCACAAAAATCCGCCAAACAATATTGCCAGCGAGGTCTCGCCAAACATATAAAGCAATCTAGCTCGCCAAACGGAACTTGATTGGTACCGAAACACGGACCTTAACGGCCTTCACATTATTTCTACCAGGGATCCAGTCCGGGAACAGCTTGACAACCCGCATAGCCTCTTAATCCAAACCAAAGCCTTGACCTTTCAAGATTTTGTGGTCGCTAAGGTGCCCATCTGAGTTCACAACAAACTCGATAACAATCGTACCCTGAACCTCAGCTTTCTGCACATTAAATGGATACTTGATATTGGCCTTAGTGAACCGCATCATTTCGGCATCGCCACCTGGGAAACTAGGTTGCTCCTCGACGACCAAGAAAATCTCTCCCTTCTCTTGCGCTGATGTAATGTCTGTACCTGTACCCGGCGGGCCTTCAACAATGGGTCCAGCAACATCCGAAGGCTCACCATCATTGGTTTCCGAACCCGGAGCTGCCTGCTTTAGGTCATCAACACTTGGCGGATCTTGCTCATCTACCTTGTCATCATCAACCATCAGAGGTGGCACATACTTAACCGTATTGGCTGATGGTGGAGGCGGGGATGGATTGGCCATTGCTGGTGGTGGTGGTACAACAGGATCCATCGTTGGTGGGGTAATCAACTTAGGATCAATCTTCACATCCAATTGGGATATATCCGCAACATCCCCATTGAACCTTTCGGCAAACACAGGTCCAACAACGAACGAGAAAAAGATGAGACCAGCAATAACGTATGCCTTCAGGACTGTATCCTTGTAGGCACGGCGAAGCTCGAAGGCCCCGTAGGTTTTGTTCCGATCAGCAAACACGATATCGTCTGCCATCAGGTACGCATTTGAGTAGTTCATACAGTTAAGGGTTTTGATTAAATAGTGGATAAAAGAAAAAAGATCCTTAACACCTTAGATATAAGGCGATAGTTAGACAGATTATCATGAATCAATAGCTTAATTGCCGAAACACAATTAAGCACGGCAAAACACTTCAGGGATTATGGCTAAGCATCGACGCATTTAGCGCCCAAACATCAATGAAGGTCCACATTAGCCACCAAACCAAGTGTATATGGTCTTTAACCCAGGCATTCATTAACGCCAACCTGCAGCTTCCAGAATAGAACCGCCAGGTGCTTAAACTAGCCTCCTAACCATGCCTTGAGCTCAGCTACCCTACAAACAAAAATATAAATTGACCATAACACGACATGGGCTAAATGGCTCTACTCTAAAGCTAATACGCAGGAAGTACTAGTATTATTGTCGTGACAGCTAATTTTATAACCGTTGTCACTGCCGACTAACCCTTAATCAAACTTCACTTCCTAATCAGCTTCATTTATAATCAAGGTCTCATTCCTATGGCATAAGCGTTACAATCGACCCACAATAATATGACCAGCCAACAATCACAAACATGAAAAACCCATAACCCTGCAACCAAGTTCTCAGCTCTAGCCCTCTCAAGATGCAACTTAAGGTCACTACCAGATTATAGTTGCGTCCCTAGAGGCTGTTTATGCTGTTGCCCATTCCAGCCGCGAATTTGGTCCTTACCAAGGCGAGCGGTATTGATGGCACACTGGGCCTACCCACCAGATAGCGTTGCACAAAGCGGCTTCAGTCGCACATGGCCTTATCTGCCAATCCTGCCATAGTCCTTAGAAGCCACTCGATATTCATTTCAGAATTTTGCCAGCCTAATCTTTAGGAAATACTCTCCATCAGGAACGAATAGAGCGTTTTGCCTGGTTGCACCTTCAACTTAACCATCATCTTATACTTGTGATTTTCAACCGTGCGGCGCGACACAAAAAGCTTGTCTGCAATCTCACCAGCTGATAGGTTCAGCAGCACCAGCTTGGCAATCTCCAACTCCCGACTTGTGAGGACTTCCTTAAACTTCCACTCAATATTTTTATTGGATTTGCTGATCTCACTAAACCGCGATAACCGGGCATTGATGACGCTGATGAGGTCATCAAAACTGAAAGGTTTAGCCAAGAAATCGTCAGCCCCCAGGTTAATGAGGCGCCTCATCACCAGTGGCTCTACTATCGCAGATGCGAAAATGAACGGTATATCCCGATGAAGCTTGTCTGCACGTAGTTTCTGCAGAAACTCCGCACCATCCATCCCAGGCATCCTGACATCAGAAACGATGACGTCAGGGCGGTGATTCTGGACAATCTCCATGGCCTCTAGGCCATTATTAGCCTGGAAAACATGGTAGTCGTTAATCTCTAGCAGTACCCGGAGGTTCATTGCCAGATCCGGGTCATCCTCAATTACTAAGATTTTTCTCATTAGCGAAACTGATTGTGAATTCTGTGAACTGATTTTCAATAGACTCAAAGGTAATGGTACCACCCAAGAGGTCCAAAAACTCCTTCACGATTGTTAACCCAAGGCCGGAGCCTTTGATGAACTCTACGTTAGGTGCCCTATAAAAGCTAAGAAATAGCTTATCCTGAGCCTCCAGTGGGATTCCTATGCCATAGTCCTTAACCTTGAACGTGATGGCAGCAGGGTCGTATATAACCTTTAGGTCGATAGGTTTGTTTGCTGGCGAATACTTTATTGCATTCTCTATGATGTTTTTGACCACAATTTGCAATAACTTTTCGTCCGTGTAGATGGGCCGCGGGGTTCCTACTATCGTTTGCCTAATCCGATTCTCATCATTGATGGAGATTTTATTGGCCACCACCTCCTGCACACTATCATGCAGCACAAATGGCTGATGATTGATCTCCACATTGCCAACCTCAACTTTACTCAGGATCAAGAAATCATCAAGAATGTTGGTGATATGCTTCACCTGGCTACTAATCTTACCTAAATTTGACAGGGCACGCTCCTCATTACCAAGGGACCGTTTGATAATATCTGCACTCAACTCAATATTAGTCAGCGGCGTCCTGATCTCATGCGAGGTAACATTTATAAACTTTGACTTGATCTGGTTCAGTTGCTTCTCCTTCGTGTTGCTATCATAAAGCCTGATTTCTAATTCGTGCAGGTCATTAAAGTCCAGCTGAATGCACACAAAACTACGCACATTACTAAGTTTGTCATAGAGGGCAGTTATATTCAACAATATCCAAATTTTAGTGCCATCTTTTTTCTTAAGCCTTACTTTGCCTTGCCACTCTCCCTTTTCATTCAGGATTTTACGAAGATCCATTAAAGACATGTGTAGTGGATCTTCTAGCTCAAAAAGGCTTTTTAAGGTAAGGTACCGCCTGTCATCTTCAGTTGACCCTGTGTAATTATAAAACGACTGATTTGCCCACTCAACACCCCCAGAATTACTACAGATCATGACCATACTTTTGGTCTTTTCGGCAATAACAGCCAGTTTGCGTGTTTCATAAAGCATTTTCCTGATTTCGGTTTGGTCCCGAGTTATACAAATGAGACCACCATCCTGCAATACGGTTAACGTAATGTCCTGAAAGACATTAGAGCCGTTTTTATGTTGCCCCCTAGTTTCCCCATGCCAACTACCTTCCTGAAAAAGAACTGGCATGTATTGCGATTCAATTACATTTTTTTCGTCTTCATCATAAATGGTATGCCATCCTTTACCAATTAGTTCATCAGGGTGCTCATAGCCAAATATGTTGGCATGCGACGAATTCATATAGGTATAATTGCCCTCCGTATCTAGCACAGCAATACCATCAGCGGCAGAGTCAAGGGCACTTTTTAGCTCGTTTAACATGGTTTCCATCTGACCACGTCGGTTGTCGTTGAAACCATAGCCCATCACAAACGCCAGTTCTCCATTTTCATCAAAGATCGGATTCATGGCTCGGATGCGATATTCCTTTCCATTATTTGTATTGATTGTTTCCTCAAACTGTATGTTAACACCCTCACTAATACACTTATTAAAATAATATCTCCTGCCATCAGCTATGCTTGTAGGCTTATTGGCAAATTTGCAATAATCATAATCATCCTTGCCAATGAGCCAGAGACGGCGCTCCTCATTGACAATGGCATTCTTGTTTATATAGACGTAGCGGTGGTCAACAGAAAAGATGACGATATCAGCCGGGATCATATTGATCATGGCTTCGACTAGGGGGCTACCAGCCCTCATCAGGGCAATGAGCTCAGCTTGCGACGAATTTACTAGCAATGATTCTGGCAAAATGTTGCTGGATGGGTTTTTGGAAGTAGCCAATGACTTGCGGATATTCTAAAGCCCTCTCTTGGTCCGCTAGACTGCCGGACGAACTGCAGATGAAGACCAAAACGCGCTTGTAACCTGCAAGATACGAGCCGTTCAGGATTTCCCAACCGTTGTGCCCGTCACCTAGGTCAAGATCCAGAATGACACATAGGCTAGTCTGCTCTTTCTCCTCGTCTTGACTTAGACTAGTAACAGCCTCATCAAAGTCATAGGCCGAAAGAACTTCAACATCATGCAGACTCAGCTCGTTACTAAGTAATTGCCGATAAACAATGTGCAAGATCGGCTCATCTTCAACAATAAGGATCTTCTTCATCGCGCAAACTCTTGGTTCAGGTCCAAGGCCTCTAACTCTGATACAACATTATGGATTTTGTCCTGCACCAGTTGCAAACGAGCCAGAAACATCTCGCACTGCTCAGTCTCGGCACTGCTATTGGATATCATAACATTTGCATGCTCTGCTACGGTGATAAGGTTAGCCAACACATCATGACTAAGCACTTGGGTAGCATTGTTAAGTACACTAGCTACCGTGAAATCTTCTTCGAAATAACTGCTGTTTCTTATAAGCTGAATTAAACGAGAATTGATGTTGGCATTATTTTCTGCATGTATCGTATGCACAGGGTTAAGCACCAACTCAACCGAAGACTGTGCTTCGTTGATATCGCTCAGCAAAGCGGTAATGACGGCCAGGCTATCCTTACCGTATGAGTACGTCACGAGAATAACATCTGGTTCATAGGTTTTCAGCATCAGCATCAACTCCGCGGTGTCGCGGGGTTGTTCCTTGATCATGTAGCCACTCTTGATGACCACACACGACAACGAGGTGTCCTTTAGGCATATAATATGAATGCCAACACTGAATCTGGTCATATTGAGGAGGTCATATTGAGGATGGGATGTTCTTATTTCTTAAAGCGCCTTGCAATTACCCCATAGTTGGTGGGTTTGTCAATAAGTATATGTACTTAAAAAATAGGTATTATTACTCAAAATTACAATTTTGGGGTTCGCCATAAAAAAATCCCTCAAGCGAAACAGCCTGAGGGATCTCTAATGATGTTAGCAATTAGATAGGCCTAGCTAGCCAAACGGAACTTGATCGGCACCGAAACACGGACCTTTACGGCCTTGCCATTGTTTTTACCAGGGGTCCAGTCCGGGAACATCTTAACGACGCGCATAGCTTCTTCATCCAGACCAAAACCGTGGCCCTTCAGAATTTTGTGGTCGCTTAGGTGGCCGTCAGAGTTCACGACGAACTCAACATAGACCGTACCTTGCACCTCAGCCTTCTGGGCAGTGTATGGATACTTAATGTTCTTCTTGACGAAGCTGATCATTTCGCCATCTCCACCCGGGAAAGTAGGCTGCTGCTCAACAACCAAGAAGATTTCTTCCTCGGCTGGTGGCGGCGCAATGCCTGTACCATTGCCCGATGGACCTTCGACGATCACTTGGTTCGGGTCAGCATTAGGGTCACCTTGGACAGTCTCGGTACCAGCTACGGCCTTAACCAATTCTTCCTGCTTCGGCGGATCTTCTTCCTTAACCTTGTCGTCATCAACCATCACTGGTGGCACGAATTTGATCGTACTCACTGGTGGTGGTGGCGGTGCCGAATAGGTCACTGGTGGTGGTGGCGGTACCTTAGGGTCGATCGGCGGAGGGGTGATCAACTTAGGGTCGATTTTCACTTCCACTTCTTCTTCTTCAACTTCTTCTGGCTTGAACCTCTCGGCAATCACTGGCCCAAAGACAAACGAGAAAAAGATGAGGCCCGCAATCACGTATGCCTTCAGGATGGTATCCTTATAGACACGCCGCAGCACAAAGGCCCCGTAGGTTTTGTTCCGCTCCTCAAAGACTATGTCGTCAGACATCAGACTCGCATTTGAGTAGTCCATCGTTTTACGGTTGTTGGTTAGATTATTAGGGTTGATAATTGTGAGGTAGCATTACGTCTACCTCGATTTTGGGTCGTTGAGCCTGACCTATTGCGCTGCTGCAGTAGGGGCAGCCATCGTTTTGACTTTCGTCACCAAGGCCTGATCTTCTGGTGTGATCTTGACGATCGCGAAGGTGGTATTCTGGGTGATGTAAAACTCGTCAATGATGTCCACCAAGTTTTTGTACTTGGCTTTGTCTGTGGCCTTGATGATCCAGATCGGGTCCTTACCTAGCCTAGCCTTGACCTCTTTACGACGCCGAATCAGCATCGCACGCAGACCATCTTTGCTATAGTTGGTTTCCTGAACGTCCTCATTTTTCTCCCCAAAGAAGAAGAAAATGCGGTCATTTTCGTCTGGCATCAAAACAGCAGTACGGCTTTTGGCGATCTCCTGCGGCGTATCTTTTACGGTTTTGTCAGGGTAGTTCACCTCCATCGTTTGTGGTTTGTTAAACGTGGTGGTGAGCATGAAGAAGGTAATGAGCAAAAAGGCCAAGTCCACCATCGGTGTCATATCTATTTTGGTAGATACTTTCTTGCCGCCTTTCTTTTTATGTTTGCCTTTCCCTCCCCCCCCGGTATCTACTTCTGCCATAGTGGGGTCGCTGCCGAGGCAGCGCAGTTTTGGGGTTGATGATGTGTTTAGTTAAGCACGGTGCAGACCAATAAGCCCACACCTAATGTATTGGTTGACAGAACTTAGTCCAGCTTGACCTTTGGCTTTTCGCGCAGGTTGGTCACGAAGTTAAGTTTGTTGATGTTCTGGTCTTGCAAGATGTCAACCACTTGGCTTACAGCCTTTAGTGGTGTCTCAGCATCGGCCTTGACGGCTATCCGGAGCTTGGTATTGGCATACCTTGCATACGCTACCCAATCACGCAATTCGTTATTAGTGCTGTCAAACGGAATGCCTTTCAGCTCAGGGTGTTTGTCCATGTAAGACCGGCGTTCACCATCTTCCATCTTTAGGTACTGAGGCAGGAAAGACACTGGGCAACCAAAGGTGGTCAGGAGGCTAAACTCCTTGATCTGAGCTTCGGTCAGACCAATCTTGTACTTGCCGAGGATGCTATTGAGCATCTCCTCGCGCTTAGGCTGTGCATCGATACCAAAGAACACCTTGCCTTCTTTATCAACAGTGATCATCATCACGTCGATGTCGGGCAATTTGGTCTCAGATATGGACTTAGGCATATCTACTGATACGGGTTCATCAGGCTTGAACTTAGTGGTCAGCATGAAGAACGTAAGCAGCAAGAAAGCCATGTCGCACATCGCTGTCATGTCAAGCGAAATTGACTTACGGGCTATTTTGACTTTAGGCATTGGTGGTCCTCTTGTTTAGCTCCTTGGCTCGGGTCGTCTCCTTATGTTCAGAAAACGACTCCTAGCCTCAGATAATATAGTTGTGAGTCTTGCACATCTAGCACAGACCTAAGTTGGCCATGCTAAGTCAGTAACAAAACCCCAAGGATGCCGCGGCACCAGATAGGGGACACAGGGAGGAATCCCTATGTATTATTTGGTAGCCGTGTTAAAGCTCTGGATGATGCTGAAACCAGCCTCGTCAATGCTATAAGTCAGGGTGTCGATCTTGCTCGTGAAGTAGTTGTAAGCAATGATCGCGAGGGCAGATGTACCGATACCAAGGGCTGTGTTGATCAAAGCCTCAGAGATACCGTTTGAAAGGGCTGCTGCATCTGGCGCACCAGCTGTTGCAAGGGCCGAGAAGGCCTTGATCATACCAATTACGGTACCTAGCAGACCTGTCAGTGTTGCGACAGAAGCCAAAGTAGCGATGATGGTCAAGTTTTTCTCAAGCATAGGCAGCTCAAGCGAGATAGCCTCTTCTGACTCCTTCTGGATGGCAGCGACTTTTTGCTCTTTGTCTAGCTCTTTGTTGCCAAGCATCTCTTGGTATTTCTCCAAGATGGCCTTAACGACGTTGCCGACAGAACCTTTTTGCTTGTCACACTCCTGGATAGCAGCGCTGATGTTGTTGCCAGCCAAAGCGCCTTTAACCTTACGCAAGAACACATCTACCGAACCTGAGCCTGTCGCCATAGAGATGGTGATAAAACGCTCGATGCTGAAGGTAAAAACCATCAAGAAGAAGCTCATCAGGATTGGCACGATGAAACCACCTTTATAGACGGTACCTAGCCATTTGCCAGCACCTTCGGTTATAGGATGTCCGTTGACTGGATCACCTCCTTGGAAGTTTTCGGGTGCGCCGAGCACAAAGTTGTAGATGGCGATGGCTACGATCAGGATGAAGACGATGATCGCACCGGCCAAGAACTGCTTTACTGAATCTAGAGATGATGACTCCTGCTTTTTCATTACAGTTTTTACTGGGTTTGGTAAAATGGGGGGTACTAAGGTTGAACCGAGGTAATGGAAAACTTTTTGGTTGCGCTCCTTCCAGAGCGGCTGCAATAATATAGGTTTTTCGGCAAGCACCCAAACTTCTGTTGGCCTTTGCTGCTGATATGGGCAGCAAGTACCTCCGAAAGATTGACATTTGACGACGTACTGTTTGGCCCATTCAGGCCATTATGTCAGCCTAACGCCAGACCAACCCTCCAAATTGTGCATTGGTATGGCTATTGCCCACCTATTTCGTCCAAAACTATCTGCCAAGTCGGCCTACCTAATCCGGGTCCGGAAAGCCAAAGTAAGTTGGCAAATCCTACATTAGGGCAACATCTGCAGGTTACCTTTTGGTTACCAATCAGCTTAGCTCGACGCTTGCTACCAATTCGGGCCTAGGCAGGCTACCTCGACACCATGGTTTACTGCCACCTTCAACACTCTGCACTGATGGATATTCCGCATAAATCGAGGCCCATCTCTGCTGTTTGGCCTCAAAATCCTGAGCAGGAGTCGCCAAATTAGTCTTTGTTTATTGTCCTAACCAGCTAGGCCCAGGTAACCCCAAATAACTGGCCCAAACCCTGTGGTTAAACCTTTGCTACTACCTCGACTATTACGAGTGCTGAACACAGATCAAAGGCACGCACCACTCCACCCAACACAAAGTACCTGCCCCATCAAGGCGCCCCTACCACTATGGCCAGAAACGAACCTGTTAAAGATCAGGACAAGAAAAAAATCACAAAAGCTGGGCTCAACAAAGCCCTCCGGATGCTCCGATACATGGTGCCATACAAGTGGTACTTTTTCGGGGGGATGGTCTTTTTAGTTTTTAGCAGCCTCACGGCCCTCAGCTTCCCCTACCTCACAGGCCAACTTGTGGATAGCGCAGTGGCACAAGCCAAAGGAAACCTTCAGCATTATGACCGCAATCTCATTGCCTTATCCCTTATAGGCATCTTACTGGTACAGGGCATCTTTAGCTTTAGTCGGGTTTGGCTTTTTGCCCGGGTGAGCGAGTTTACCTTACGTGACATCAGGCTAGCACTTTATAGCAAGATCGTAGCCCTGCCCCTACCCTTCTACGAGCAACGCCGTGTTGGCGAGCTCACCAGCCGCCTCACAGCCGATGTCGGGCAACTATCGGATGTACTAACCTTTACGCTGGCCGAGTTCTTTAGGCAGATCCTGACCCTGATCGTAGGCATTAGCCTCATCAGCTATACCAATGGCCGTCTCACCCTCGTGATGCTGTCCAGCTTCCCCTTTTTAGTTGCAGGTGCGATGGTGTTCGGACGCTTTATCCGCAAACGGTCTAAACAAACCCAAGACGACCTTGCCGCAGCCAACGTGGTGGCCGAGGAGACACTGCAAGGCATACAAGTTGTCAAGGCATTTACCAACGAATACCTTGAAGTCAAACGCTACCAGTCTGCACTCAGCAACGTCCTGACCAATGCCCTCAAGACGGCCCAATACCGTGGTGTTTTCTTTAGCTTCGTGATCTTCAGCATCTTTGGCGGGATCGTCCTAGTACTATGGTATGGCCTTGGCTTGGTGGCAGAAAGCCAGATGACAATCGGTAGTCTGGTCTCCTTTATCATCTACACCACTTTTATTGGTGGGGCAGTTGGTGGCATCGGGGATCTCTATGGTCAGCTCCAGAAAACCATTGGCGCCAGCGAACGCATCGGCGAGATCATTGACGAAGAAACCGAACTCAACGCCCTTGAGCCCGTACAGCTCATCAGGATGGAAGGGGCCATCAAGATGGATAACCTTGTATTTTCTTATCCCAGCCGCACCGACGTATTGGTCCTAGATGCCCTATCGCTCGAGGTGAAGGCAGGCCAAACCGTAGCCTTGGTCGGGGCTAGTGGGGCTGGCAAAAGCACCATTTTCCAGCTCTTGTTGCGTCATTATCATACCCAATCGGGCACCATCTCGGTTGATGGAACGCCGATAGATGAACTTGATCTCCGGATGCTGCGGGCCAACATCGGTGTTGTGCCGCAAGAGGTCATGCTGTTTGGCGGCACCATTGCCGAGAACATCGCCTACGGCAAACCCAATGCTACTGATGCCGAAATCAGGGCCGCCGCTGCACAAGCCAATGCCCTTGACTTTATCGACTCCTTCCCAGACGGACTCGCAACCATTGTCGGCGAGCGTGGCATCAAACTCAGCGGAGGGCAACGCCAACGCATCGCTATTGCAAGGGCAGTCCTGAAGGATCCGGCCATCCTCTTGCTCGACGAAGCCACCAGCAGCCTCGATGCCGAAAGTGAAGCTTTAGTCCAGGCAGCGCTAGACAAACTCATGGTGGGCCGCACCACTTTGGTCATTGCACACCGCCTTTCCACAATCCGGAAGGTGGACAGCATTTTGGTCCTAGACCAAGGGCGCATCATCGAACAAGGCAAACACGAAGAACTTGCCCGCCTCAATGATGGTCTATATGCAAGACTCCTTCGGCTTCAATTTGGCCTAGCTGAGACCACACCTATTATATAGTATAAGCGCGTCTTCGCGACAGACCTCCATTGACAGGAGCCTTAAACTGATTACCCCAGTACCTGACCAACAAAAGGCCGATTTGCAGCAATGCAGATCGGCCTTTGGCATTTAGTGGTTTAGCTAAAGCCTCCGAAGGCCAGAAAGGGAATTTGTCTCTGGGCACTGCCAGCGCCAACCTGTTATGGTGCCGGAATTTTACCACACTAGGCTCGGCATCACTCTCCTGTTTTGGCTGGCTGTGGCACCCCATGCTTGTTTTTGATGTTAAGAATATGGTACAGATGTAATATTTGGACACGATTGGTCAGATTTATGACCCAAAAAAGGACCTATATCGGCTCTTGTCTTACAAAGTTTAGCCAATCTTCAGCCAGAATTTTTAACAAAATATGCCTTAAAACTAATCCAGATCACATTTTTGAACCTGAACAGATTTTTTTTCTATGGTGACCATCAATTTCAATTTTGGTGTAATAATTTTCGTAATTTTGAGCCATAATCAGTCAAAAACCAGTTGAAAGGCCTCCTTCTCACATTGCTAGCTTGCTTAACTACCCTGATCAGTTTTGGTCAAGGTACGGCGGCAGACGCGGCAGCTACTGCACCATCTTCGGCTGGTAGTGGCGATACTGTGGCAGTCGGCAAGCTGATCAACAAAGCACTTGAGTCTCTGGCCTCAGACCCAACAGCTGCCTTTGCCGCTGCCGATCAAGCCGTCTCGATGGCCGACCAGCTAGGCGTTATGGAGGCAAAGTACCGCGCTTACAAAACCCTCGGCAACGTCAACTGGGAGCTGGGTAAGTTTGGCGATGCGTTTTTCCAATTTGATCGTGCTAGGCGTTTGGTCATGGTCGAAGCCCCTGGCGACTCAGTCAAAAATGCCGAAATCTATTTGTTGACTGGGCGTCTCAACGCAGCGCGGGAGAACTACCCAGGAGCTGTTGAGCTCTTTAACCAGTCGTTACGGTTCACGAGCATCCGCAAAAACCAAGCAGCCGTCATGGCCGTCCTGATCGAAAAAGGCAAGGCCCTCAATGCACAGAACGATAGCACATCTGCCTACGACGCCTTCAACCAAGTCATTGCGATGCATGCCGCTGCACCTAACAAAGCGATGGCTGGCACGGCCTACAACGAACTCGGCAAAATCGCAATGGCCAAACGCCAATTCCCACTAGCCGAAAAGCACTTTGACGCTGCCCTTGCCGCCGTCGAACAAGACAAGGCCGACCCGCTTTTTGTACTTATCCTCGGCAACAAGTCCTTACTCGAGATCAAAAAAGGCGACCTCAACAAGGCCCTAGCTTACCGCAAAGAGGAGCTCGCAATTGTCGAAAAAAGTGGCGCACAAGAGGCCCTAGCCAACAGCTATGCCTGCCTTGGCGACATTTACCTCAAGCTCGAAAACCTCGGCCAAGCCGAAATCGCCCTCAAGAAGGCCCTCACTATTGCCGAGAGGCTCCACCGCAACTCACCGATCGGCGCCATCTTCAAAGGGCTAGCTGACGTCTTTGCCAAGAAGGGAGACTATAAACAAGCCTTCTACTTCTTCCGCAGATATGCCGAGCACCAAGACTCCTTACACAGTGCCGAAAAGGTCCGACGCATCTATGACCAAGCCACCCAACACGCACTCGATGGCAAGGATAAGGAGATAGAAGCCGAAAAAAATAAAAACAAAATCAAGGAGCAAGAGCTCCAGAACAAAGTCATGCAGCGCAATGCCCTTATTGGTTTTGCTGTCATGTCCATGATCATTTTGGTGATTGGGGCTATCGGGCTGGTCCAGAACCGGCGCGCCTCCGCCAAGCTCCAACAAAAAAACCTCATGATCCAGAACCAGAACAAAATCATTCTGGAAAAAAACAAGATCCTCGAGGACCGAAACGACCGTATGGTCCAGCTCCATACCGAAAAGAACAATATCATCCGGGTCGTCTCCCATGACCTCAAGGCACCGCTCAACCGCATCAATGGCCTGTCTCAACTCATCCAGATAGACCCAGAAAACCAGCCGATGTACCTCAAGTACATAGCCGATGTGGTCGCTGACGGTACACGCCTCATCCAGGATCTGTTGGATATCTCGGCCATCGAGAACAACCGCTTGATGCTGCGCAAGTCCCTATTCAACCTCAGCGACGACCTCACCGAAGTCGTAAATAGCTATGTAGGAGTAGCCACAAAAAAGGGGCTCGAAATTCGGCTTGATGTGCCAGACCAAGATCTAATCCTATATAGCGATCGTTATGCCATTCGGCGGGTTTTCGAGAACCTCTTGAGTAATGCAGTCAAGTTCTCGCCCAAGGAGCGCACCATTTTCATTCGCATTTTCCGCAACAACACCAAACTCTGTATCGCCGTCAAGGATCAAGGTCCTGGCCTTACCGACGAGGACAAAGAAAAACTCTACACCCCCTACCAGCGTCTGTCCGCTTCACCCACCGCTGGCGAAAACAGTACGGGTCTTGGCCTTAGCATCGCCAAGCGGCTGATGGAAGAGCTCCAAGGGGATCTATGGGTCGAAAGTAGCGAAGGCAACGGCGCCTGCTTTGTGGTCGAGCTGCCAGACCAACGCGAACCCGACGAAAATGACCTTGAAATTGCCGCCTACACTGACGCCTCCGTCAAATCAAACAAGGGCGGTAACATACAGGGTGATTTAGGAAAAAACCAGCCCAACAGTCAGCCCAAGCCTGACGATAGTGCTCAGCAGCCTTCTAGCGCTGACCACGAAATTCCACTCAGCAACCAGCAATAACATACCACCAGAGACAGACCAATTCCGAACCTTGCCTCTGCTTACCGCATTACCTGAATAAATACCTCGAATAAGTACTGCCTCGTCCACCCGCAACGTTTTAGTTTCGGGGAGACGGGGCAGTTGCTTTTTGGTGCAGACCTCAGGACTGATTACCTATTTTTGCCAGTAGATCACCCATCAAAGCTCCATGACACAAATCCAATGCCACGCCTTCCAGATTTCGGCACCTGCGCCTGATTGGCGGCACCATTTGCTTGCCACAGGCATCAAGAGGTTTTTGATTGTCGGCCTATTGATGGCACTAGTCCTCATTGGCAGTGCATGCCAGAACACCCAAGACGCCCCCCTACCGATCAAGCGGGTCAATGTACAGGTCTATCTCAATACGATTGAAGCTTTACCTCTCAAAACGCCACCCAACTACATCTATATCAAGGACGAGGGTCTGCGCGGCATCGTGTTGTATTCGGACGCACGTGACAGCTACTATGCCCTAGACCGCAACTGCACCTACCGCAGCAACGACACTTGTGCACAGGTCAGCATGGACCCCTCATTGCTCTTCCTGACCTGCCGATGCTGCGGCAGCCGCTTTGGCACCAAAGGGGAGGTCCAGAACGGGGTAGCAGTCAACAGCCTGCGTCGGTATAATGTCAGCCAGATCAACCCCGGGGTACTGCTGATTAGCAACTAAAACACCTTACATACTAGCTGTCTTGCCACGTACTAAGGTCAGGAACCAATATTATTTAGACAATTGCGGACAATCATTTGGGCATCTGGCCCCCGGCCTCTATTTTTGAGCCCAAAGTGAATGGTGGTGAGTAACTAGGCCTGCCTTGCAGATCAAAAAGCACCACCCGAGCAAAAACAACGATGAAAAAAGCTGCCCTATTTCTAGCAATTTGCGGCTCAGCCTACGTGCTGACCGCTTGTGGTAAGTTTAACTACTCACCTCAGCTGACAGAGGATCAAAAGAAGGCCAAGAAGGACATCTATGGTGAGGTTGGTGGCGTAGCCCGCCAAACCAAGAACACCTATCCTGATGACCCGAACGCAGCCACCCGCCTAGCTGACGTTAAGGCCAAACTCAAGACAACCAAAAACTAAGTCAGGAGCACCAGCCACAGCCCTCAAAAAATATTTGTCCAAACTTGGCCAACTATTTGGATTGTCGGTATGGTTTCCTACTTTTGTAGCCCCAAAGGCAAAGCAGCCTATCTGCAACCCTTTGTAACCATTGCTTCAGTAGCTCAGTTGGTTAGAGCACCTGACTGTTAATCAGGGGGTCCTAGGTTCAAGCCCTAGCTGGAGCGCCAATCATAACCCGCTTTACGATATCGTAGAGTGGGTTTTTTTCTTGTCTTTTTGGGTGGGATTGGGTTTATTGCAGTATGAAGCATTATAGCGATTATGTGGCCGAATTAGAAAAGGGCGATATTGAGGCAGCCTTTGATGCCATCAACCGTGGTGAGGAAATCATTGCCTCGAAGAACCAGTCAACGGGCTACTCGGTGCTAGATAAACAGGGGAATAGACATCCGCCTAAAGAAGTCCTACGCATAGCGGTGAAAAAGCGTTTCAAGAAAGACTTTGCATACAAGGACAGAACCTTTGGTGGTAGCCCAACCAACAATGAGTTGATCAAACATGGCTTTAAGATCATTAATGTTGGGACGAGGAAATAGCTCCAAAGGCACAGCAGCGCATCTGCCGCACTTTTTTTAACTATTGCTTCAGTAGCTCAACTTGACGTTAACTAGGGGATGAGTTTTATGAACAAAGCTGCTGACTATATCAACAAGGAAGGTAAGAAACTAAGCGCAGAGTTTTAATTGAACCGTCAAGATTCAAACGCAACAGGCTAGCCTGATTCTAACTCTATTAGAGTATCTATGGAAGAGACCAGTTGGGGTTCCCCGGCTGGTCTCTTCCACATTTATGGTGCAGGTTTGAGTTCCCATGCTAAAGTCTGACTCCAAACCTCAGTTAAAGCAAGAGTCAATCTACATAACCTTCATCGTAATATGGACCTTGTCGTTCGGGATGCCTATGGCTGGCAGGATCTAGACCTCGGTCATGGTTTTCATGAGGTAGAATACTTGCCAGAAAATGATCGTGTCCGGTTTACCATCTCAGAAGCCGCCCGTGCTGTGGTGTAAGAGCGGTTGTTAGCCCTTAATCACCAGCGCAGAAAAGCAGAAGAGGAAGCCGGCCTCTGGAAACGTGATGAGTGGATGCTTCGGGAGGCGTAAAAAAAATTGCCCAAATTTTGATATTTAGGTAGATATACTTAGTATTGGGTGCTGATTAAGAATACAGCATCCTATGCTCCTCTAACTACTTACGCCTTCAACTTCCGTTATGAAAATTGTTTTCCGAGCCTTTTTTGCATTATGCTCTACTTTAGTTGCTTATTACTGTGTGAAGACATGGCTTACTGAATGTAACACTTTTGGCGCTTTTTTGCTTGCTACTATTCCCTCACTTTTTGTAGTCCTAGCTGACTATGTTATTTTCTATAGCTTGTTGCCTAGATTGCAGGTTAAAAATCCATATATAAAAGTTAAGACAAAAAACAACCTAGTAGAGTACTCAATAAAAATCCCAGTCCAAAATCCAGGAAGGTACTCTGCACTCCAAGTAGAAATTGAGGCGTGCGTATTAGAACGAAATCAGGATAATCTCACCTATCATCTTCAAGCTGACTTTAGTCGCTTTTTGATGATACCAGGGGCTATGATCGCTTTAGATAATATAAGAGTATTTGATTTTACCCAAATCGCACCACCCACGCTTCAGTATATTGATAACGTTGAAAAGGCAATTGGAGTGCTTAGGCAAGACAATAGTGTTTTAAGAGTTAGGCTTTACGGTACACACGCAATTTCTGGATTGGGGCGGGGATATGAGTATCAGTTTAAGCTGACTGGCGATATATTTGTTCTAGAGAGTGGTCCAAAATATGATGTACTCAGCTTATTTAAAAAACCAAGCTTTAATTTCTTTGCTTGAAGCCTAACACACAGCCAAAGGTAAAATAGAAGTTTTTTTATCCTCCCAACACTTAGAGTACTTAACTTCATCCCTCATAGCCACGCTCCAACAACTCAAAGACGCTTTCCTTGCTGACTGGAACGATACTACTGCTCATGACTTTGGTGGGGCAGAAAAACTAACACTCCAAGCCAAGGTCCACAGCATGAAGTATGAAACAGAAGAGCACTGGCGAAAAGGCATCTCCGTAAACCTCAGCCAGTCTGAAGCAGCTTAACCCACCTCTCAGCCTCAGCTAAAAGACACCTCCCTGCCCTCTCGTTTGCCCAAGTCCATAGGGGCATCCCTCAACTGGC